>JBIIAR010000107.1:0-7581 GCA_044239765.1 Microbacteriaceae bacterium | reverse complement strand
GCGCCCGAGGAAGGTTGCGATGACGAGCAGCAGCCCGAGAACCATAATTGTTTCGCCCACGAGGTCCTTTCGTTTCATACGAAGTTAATAGTTAATTATTGCTTAACAAATAACGTCATGTAAAGTACCCAACGGAGGTCAGGGCGGATGCACAGCTTTACCGCGGCAGAGCTCGCAGAGCAGATCGTCGACGACCATCGCGAGATGGCGACCCTTCTTGCGCGTCGACGGCTAGAGCCGATCCTGCGACTGGAACTCACCTTGCACCAGCTGCGAATCGTGCTTCTCGTGGCCAGCGGAGCGGCCACGACCGGCCGCGAGATCGCCGAGGCGCTGCACGTCAGTGCGCCCGCGGTGTCATCCAGCGTCGACAAGCTCGTCGAGCTCGGCTTCATCGTGCGAGACAACACCGACCCGGATCGCCGGGTCAAGCACCTGGCGCCGTCGCCCAAGTCGCAGGCACTCGTCGACGAGTTTCTGGGCCTTCGCGACGCAACGGACGAGTACCTCGTGGGTCTCGAGCTCGACGACCTCGAGGGGCTCGCTCGGGGCACGCGCGCGCTGCGGCGAGCGATGGAGAGCGGCGCTAGCTAGCCCGACGGGTTCTCGACCGGCTTGCCCTCGGCGTCTGTCTTGGTCTCGGGGTCAACCTCGGTGGGCTTGGTGGTGTCGTCGCTCATGCAGGCACGCTACGCGCTCACCGGCGGGTTTCGCCGTTCTCCTAGGCTCTACCCAGCCACCCTTGCCACCCTCGAACGATGAGAACATGGCTGATTACCGGGGCGAGCAGCGGGCTGGGGCGAGAGTACGTGCGGGCGGCATTGGATGCGGGGGACCGCGTCGTCGCCTTCTCGCGGTCGGGAGTCGAGGCGGCATCCGATCGCCTTGTCGACCTGCGCGTCGACGTGACGGATCGCAGCGCGGTGTTCGCGGCGGTCGCCACGCTCGACCGCGTCGACGTGCTCGTGAACAACGCCGGCACCATGGCCTACGGCTTTGTGGAGGAGTTCACCGAGCAGCAGGCGCGCGACGCCCTGGAGACGAACTTCTTCGGGGCGCTGTGGGTGAACCAGGCGGTGATGCCCCTGCTGCGAGAGCAGCGGTCGGGGCACATCGTGCAGATCTCGAGCATCGGCGGGGTTGGTGGCTTCGCGGGCACCGGGCTGTACAGCGCGAGCAAGTTCGCCCTTGAGGGGCTGAGCGAGGCGCTCGCCGTGGAGGCGGCGCAGTTCGGTGTGAAGCTGACGATCGTCGAGCCGGGCGGCTACTGGACCGACCTCTACAACCGCATGGCCATGACCGAGCCCAACGCCGACTACGACGGCCTGCGCGAGCAGCTGGCGAAGCAGAACGCCGAGGGCAGCATCGACAGTGATCCGGCGCTGGCCGCCGAGGCGCTGATGCAGCTGGTCAACAGCGACGACCCGCCCCTGCGACTGCTGCTCGGCAGTGCCATGCTCGACGTCGCGATCGGCATTGCAGAGAAGCGGGTGGAGACGTGGCGCAGCTGGGAGAGCGTCAGTCGCTCTGCGGAGAAGGCGATCGAGCAGTCTGAGGTGCGGCAGTCTTAGAGGGTGCAGACAATCGGAATCCTCGGCGCCGGAAAGGTCGGCACCGTTCTCGCGCGCCTCGCGGTCGCAGCGGGCTATCGGGTGCTCATCGCGGGGTCCGGCCCGGTTGCCAAGATCGCGCTGACGATCGAGGTGCTGGTTCCGGGGGCCGAAGCCGTGACGGCCTCCGAGGCGGCGACCGCAGAAGTCGTGATCCTCGCCCTGCCCCTCGGCAAGTACCGCTCGCTCGACCCCGCGTCGCTGGCGGGAAAGCTCGTCATCGACACGACCAACTACTGGTGGGAGATCGACGGACACCGCGCTGACCTCACCGACCTGCGCACCTCGTCGAGCGAGATCGTGCAGGGCTACCTCGCTTCGTCTCGGGTCGTGAAAGCCTTCAACCACATGGGCTACCACGACCTCGACGAAGGCCACCGCCCGGCCGGCGCGCCCGGTCGGAAGGCGATAGCAATCGCGGGGGATGCCCCTGCCGATGTCGCCCTCGTCGCTGACGTCGTCGACAAACTCGGCTTCGATCCCGTGCCCATCGGCCCGCTGGCCGAGGGCATTCGCCTCGAGCCGGGCAGCGAGATGTTCGGAGCGAACGTCTCGTCGGAGCGCGTTCGCGAGCTCGTCGAGCGGTTCCCGTCGACGGAGCGCGGGGTGCGCGTTGCCGAGGCGCGGGCCGAGGTTGCCTAGCGCAGGCTCGCCGTCTGCGCCCAGTTCGCGAGCAGTTGCAGACCGTCATATGACGCCGACCCGGGCTCAGCCGAGAAGACCAGCATCTGCAGGCCGCGATCCGAGGTCAGGTCTAAACCCTGAAAGGTGAGGTCGAGTGGGCCCACGACGGGGTGGTTGACGCTCTTGAGTCCGGTGCGGTGCTCGCGCACGTCGTGCGCTGCCCAGAGCCCGCGGAACAGCTCACTGCGCGTTGACAGCTCGCCGACGAGATCGCTCAGCTGGCGGTCGTAGGGCGACCGGCCAGCCTCCGCACGCAGCACCGCGACGATCTGGCGGGTGTTGCCCTCCCAGTCCTGGTAGAACTCCTGCGCTCGCGGGTCGAGGAAGACGAAGCGCGCGGCATTCGCGGGCGGAAGCGTGTCATCGAGCATCGTCGAGAAGAGGGCGCGGCCGAGCCTGTTGGTGGCGACCGCATCCAGTCGTCCGTTCTGGATGAAGACGGGAACGGTCGACATCGCGTCGATGGTCTGCTGCATGCCGGCGCTCAGCAGCGTCGTGCGCGCCTGCGAACGGCGCAGAGGGCGAGCGCCGTCATTCGCTGCACTCACGAGATGGTGCAGGTGGGAGTGCTCCGCCTCATCCAACTGCAGGGCACGGCTGATGCCGTCGATGACCGCATCGGAGACTCCGCTCGCGTTGCCGCGCTCCAGGCGCTTGTAGTACTCGGCGCTCATGCCCGCGATGAGGGCGACCTCCTCGCGGCGCAGCCCCGGCACGCGGCGGCGTCCGCCGAAATCGGGGATTCCCGCCTGCTGCGGCGTCAGCCTCGCGCGGCGCGAGGTCAGGAACTGACCGATCTCGCTGTGGTTCTCCATAGCAACGAACCTACGCCGCTGGTCGCGGCTAAGAGGGGCCCTGTCAGGGAACCTCACGGTGGGGCCGCGCTAAAGCAGAGCGAACGCCGTTGACTCGATACACACCCCTTGAACGAAAGCGAAGAGCAATGAAGAACGCACACCTCGGCAGTCTCGATGTCAGCCGCATTGGCCTCGGTGCGATGACCATGGCCGGCATGTACACGGCGGAGGGCGACCTCGACGACTCGGAGTCCATCAGCACGATCCACCGCGCGCTCGAGCTCGGAGTCACCCACATCGACACCGCGGAGGGCTACGGCCCCTTCCACAGCGAGAGGATCGTCGGGCAGGCCATCGCCGGTCGCCGTGAGCAGGTTCAGGTTGCCACCAAGTTCGGCATCCTCAAGCACGAGGCGGACGGAGCCTGGGGCACGGGTCCCGATGGCAGTCCGGCCAATGTGCGCCGAGCGGTCGAGGGATCGCTGACACGCCTCGGCACCGACTACATCGACCTCTTCTACCAGCACCGAATGGATCCGGGCACTCCGATCGAGGAGACCGTCGGAGCACTGGCCGACCTCATCACGGAAGGCAAGATCCGCCACTACGGACTGTCGGAGGCCTCGGCCGCGACCATCCGCCGCGCGCACGCGGTGCACCCGATGGCCGCGCTGCAGACCGAGTACTCGCTCTGGACGCGGGATGTCGAGGCCGAGATCCTGCCAACCCTGCGCGAGCTTGGCATCGGCTTCGTGCCATACTCGCCACTCGGCCACGGACTGCTGACCGGCCAGATTCGCAGCGTGCACGACTTTCCGCACGACGACTGGCGCAAGACGAATCCGCGCTTCACCGGCGACAACTTCGTGCGCAACCTGGCGATTGTCGACGAGGTCAGGGCCATCGGCGCCGAGATCGGGGCGACTCCGGCACAGACAGCGATTGCCTGGATTCTCAGCAAGGGCGACGATATCGCGCCGATCCCCGGCACCCGCCGCATCGCTCGCGTCGAGGAGAACATCGCTGCCGGCGACGTTGATCTCACTGCCGACCAGATTGAGCGCCTTGACGACCTCACCCCCGCAGCCGGCGCACGGCACGACGAGGCCAACATGGGGTGGGTCGAGAGCTAAGCCCGGCAGACTGGGTCAATGAGCACTGGTCGAAAGAGCACTGACGAGATCATCGCCGACTGGATCGCGGTTTCGAACAGCCACGACACGGCGGCCTACCTCAGCTTCTTCACTGAAGACACAACCCTCGACGACACTTCGGTGGGCGAGGTCTTCGAGGGTCACGAGGGCCTGCGGCGCTACTTCGAGACCTACGTCGTCGGTTACAACACGCAGACGAAGCTGGTCAGCATCACCCCAGAAGACGGCCACTCGCACGTCGTCGTCGACTTCACCGGCACCTTCCCGGAGGGGCAGATCGGCGGCTACTTCGACATCACCCTCACCGACGGCAAGATCTCGTTCATGCAGGCGGACCTGCTCTAGGCAGCATCACACCCCGCGGCTAGCCTCGAACCGTGACCCACCAGCTCACGCGCGACCAGGCCCGCCGCATCGTCGTGCGCGCGCAGCTGCTTGACGCCGAGCGCCCCAGCGACGTCGTCGAGGTTGCCGAGCAGCTCGGCCAGATCAAGATCGACCCGACGAACACCATCGCGCCGGCGGAACACACGATTCTCTTCAGCCGCATCGGCTCTGGCTATGAGCCGCACCAGCTGACGCAGGCCGTCGAGCACGACCGCACCCTCTTCGAGCATCTCGGCACCTACAAGCCAATCAGCCTGCTGCCTCTCATGCTGCCTGGCATGCGCCGCGAGCCGACCCGCGAGAAGCACCGGGCCTGGCTCGATGCGAACGCCACGTTCAAGCAGGACGTGCTCGCGCGCCTCACTGCCGAGGGTCCGCTGCTCGCCGCCGACATTCCCGACACCGCTGCCGTCGCCGCGAAGGACGACGGCTGGTACGGGCCGAACCAGGTGCCGCTGATGCTGCAGTTTCTGCAGCTCCAAGGCGAGATCGGGGTGGTCGGCCGCGAGGGGCGATCGAAGCGGTGGGATATCGCGGCGCGCGCCTTTCCGCAGGACCTGCCGCAGCATCCCCTCGAAGAAGCCGAGCGGATGCTCAACGAGCGCCGCCTGCAGGCCGTCGGCTTGGCAAAGCAGAAAAGCCCCTTCACTCCCGTCGGGGACGCGGGCGAGCCCGCGACGGTCGAGGGCTCCAGTTGGAGGTGGCGCGTCGACCCCCGTGCCCTCGCCGCGCTCGACGACGACCCCGGTGGGCGAGTGGCGTTTCTCAACCCCTACGACGGGATGCTCTTCGACCGTCCGCGGCTGAGCGAGCTGTTCGAGTTCGACTACGTGCTCGAGCAGTTCAAGAAGAAGCACGAGCGCCGGTATGGCTTCTTCGCGCACCCGATTCTCATGGGCGACCGCTTCGTCGGCATGCTCGAGGCCGAGGTCGACCGCAAGCGCGAGTTGCTGGTCGTCGCGGCCGTGCACGAGTTTCTGCCCTTCGAGGCGGAGGAGTACGAGATGGTGCGCGCCGAGATCGCGGACCTCGCCGAGTGGCTGGGCGTAGGTTTGCAGGCATGGTGATCAAACTGGAGAACGTCGGCATCGCCGTTCGCGACCTCGAGGCGGCCATCGACTTCTTCGTTGATCTCGGCCTGACGGTTCTCGGCCGTGACGAGGTCAGCGGCGAGTGGGCGGACACCGCGGTCGGCCTCGACGGCAACCACGCGAGGATCGCGGTGCTGCAGACCCCCGACGGACAGGGGCAGCTCGAGCTGTTCGAGTACATCCACCCGCTGGCTATCGAGACCGAGCCGACCCTGCCCAACGAGATCGGCATGCACCGCGTCGCGTTCTCGGTCGACGACATCGACGCCTCCCTCGCGATTGCCGCCAAGCATGGAGTCTTCCCCCTGCGCGGCGTCGCGAACTACCAGGACGTCTACAAGCTGTCGTACCTGCGGGGTCCGAGCGGCATCATCGTCATGCTGGCGCAGGCACTGACGAAGAGCTAGCTACTGCACGGCAGCCGTCAGCCGCGCAACATTGTCGAGCGCGCGGGTGAAGAAGCCGCGCTTGTTCCACTCGTCGAGGGTGAGCTCCCGGCTGTGCACGCGGTACTCCTCCTGGGTGGCGGTGAGCTCGTGGTGAAACGACTCGCCACGCACCATGACGGTGATCTCGAGGTCGAGGGTGAAGGAGCGCATGTCCATGTTGCTCGAGCCGAAGACCGAGAGTTCGTCGTCGATGGTGAAGTGCTTCGCGTGCAGCACGACCGGCTTCTCGTAGAGCCAGATGCGCACGCCCGCCTTGAGCAGCTGCTCGTAGTAGCTGCGCTGTGCGTGGTAGACGAGAAACTGGTCGGCGACCTCGGAGACGAAGAGCTCGACCTCGATGCCGCTCTGCGCGGCCGTCGTGACCGCATAGAGCATCGAGTCATCGGGCACGAAGTAGGGGCTGGTCAGCACGATGCGCCTGCGGGCGGAGTAGACGAGCGAGTTGAACAGCCGCAGGTTGTTCTCACCCTCGAAGCCCGGCCCGCTCGGCACGACCTGGCACTCGAGGTCGCCGTCGGTGTCGACCTGGGTGAAGGGAACGTCGTCGAGCAGCTCGTCGGTCTCGGCGTACCAGTCGCTGATGAAGACCGCCTCGATCTCGGCGACCACCGGCCCCTCGAAGCGCACCATGAAGTCGTGCCAGCGCAGGTGGCGGTGCAGGTTGCCGCGCTTCTGGTAGCCCGGGTCGATGATGTTGCGGGAGCCGGTGAAGGCGACAGTGCCGTCGATCACCAGCAGCTTGCGGTGGTTGCGCAGATCCGGTCGTTGAATCTGGCCGCGGAGGGGAAAGAACGGCAGCATGAAGTGCCAGATGACACCTATCGCGCGCAGTCGCCTCTTCATCGCCGTGTAGCCGGGGTAGCTGCGGCTGCCGAGGTGGTCGAACAGCACGCGTACGGTGACGCCGCGCTTCTGGGCGCGCTCCAGGGCATCGAAGAACGGCGCGGATGTCGAATCCAGTGACATGATGTAGAACTCGGCATGCACGGCCAGCTGTGCCGCATCGATCTCGGCGATCATCGCGGCGAGACCGGACGCATCCGTCCTGTAGACCACCGCACTGTTGCCGCCGACCATCGGCAGCGCACCGAGACTGCGGTTGAGGGTGGTGATCGGGCCGAGCCAGTCGGGAAGGTCGAGGGGCTCGATGTCGCGGGTGTCGATGGAGTCGGTCGTGCGCTTGATGAGGGAGTTGATGGTCGCCTGCTTGTCGCGCCGCTTCTTCGGCAGCAGCCAGTTGCCCGCCAGCAGGTAGAGCGCGATGCCGACGTAGGGCAGCAGGAAGATCGCGAGCAGCCAGGCGAGCGCGGTCTGCGGACGGCGGTTACGCGGCACGTAGATGACCGCGAGCACCTTCACCACGATGTCTCCCACGAAGGTGACGGCCCCGATGACTGCCGCGACCGAGA
>JBIIAR010000106.1:0-7668 GCA_044239765.1 Microbacteriaceae bacterium | reverse complement strand
TCTTGACGCCGCGCGCGTGCGCCTGCTTGTAGGGGTTCGCCCCCTTGAACCCGGGAAGGAAGGAGTGGTGGATGTTGATGGCCCGCCCCGCGAGCGCCCCGCACAGCTCTGGCGACAGAATCTGCATGTAGCGCGCAAGCACCACCAGCTCGATGTCGTGCTGCTCTACGACCTCGAGCACCCGGTCTTCGAAGGCGAGCTTCTGCCCGGGGCTGGTCACCGGGTGGTGCTCGAAGGGCACGTCGTAGAACTTGGCTGTGCGATCGAGCTCGGAGTGGTTGCTCATGACCAGCGGGATGTGCACCGGCAGCTGCCCCGCGTGCTGGCGGTAGAGCAGGTCGTTGAGGCAGTGGCCGGCCTTCGAGACGAGCACGAGCGTGCGCAGCGGGCGACCGACGACATCGAGGTGCCAGGTCATGCCGTACGTGTCGGTGATCGGCGCGAGGGCGGCCTCGAAGGCCTCGCGCGAGATCGTCGACTCCACCTGCAGCCGCATGAAGAAGGTGCCGGTGTCGTCGCTCGAGAACTGCTGAGACTCGGTGATGTTGCCTTCGGCCTCGACAATGGCGCCGCTGATCGCGTGCACGATGCCGGGGCGGTCTTCGCAGACGAGGGTGAGGATCCAGTGGGTCGAGGTCACAGGCTCAAGGGTATTGCCTTCGCGGGCGGCGGTACGCTTGACAGGATGTCCCAGCCGCGCTTTCCCCTCTTCAGCCTGCTGGTTATCTCCGGCGCCATCTTCGTCTCGGTCTCGAGCGAGTTTCTGCCGACGGGCCTGCTGCCCGACATGGCAGAGACGCTGCGGGTCTCGGAGTCGCGGGTCGGCCTTCTGGTCACGATCTTCGCCTTCACCGTCGCGATCACGACCATTCCACTGACCCGTCTCACCCAGCGCTTCTCGCGCAAGCGCCTGATGGTGTTTCTGCTGCTGGTCTTCGCGATCGCCAACGTGCTCGCCGGCCTCTCGCAGAGCTACGAGTTCCTCGTCTTCGCGCGCGTGCTCGGCGGCCTCGCCCACGGCCTGTTCTGGGCGGTGACCGGCCCGTACGCCTCGCGCCTCGTCACGCGCAAGCAGCTCGTGCGCGCGCTGAGCATCACGAACGCCGGCGGCACCGTCGCGTTCATCCTCGGTGTGCCCCTCGGCACGGCTCTCGGACACGCTCTCGGATGGCAGGTCGCCTTCTTCGTGATGGCCGGCGTCGTTCTCGTCTTCACCGCGCTCGTCGCCCTGTTCCTGCCCGATGTCGACCACCACCACACCCTGACGACGGGCGAGATCGGACTGCCCGGCTACAAAGACCGCACGGTGCCCGCGGTCGTCGCGGCCTGCATCCTGTGCATCATCGTCATGCTCGGCCAGAACTCCTTCAACACCTACGTCGCGCCTTGGGTCATCGGGCCCGGCGGCTTTGACGCCGGTGCGGTTGGCCCGCTGCTCTTCGTGATCGGCGCCTTCGGCGCGGTCGGCCTCGTGCTCTCCGGCGTCTTCGGCGACAAGTACCCGCGCGGCACCTTCGCGGCGATGCTCGGCGTCGTCGGCGTGAGCATGCTGCTGCTCTACCTGCTCAGCGACCTGCCCGTTGTCGTTGTCGCGCTGCTCGCCGCGTGGGGCATCGCCTTCGGCGGCCTGCCCGCGTTGCTGCACGGGCGCGTGCTCGGCGTCGCCTCGCCCCGTATCCGCGACCTTGCCAGCGCGTCGCTGACGGTCTCGTTCAACCTTGCGATCGGCGGTGGAGCGCTGCTGGGCGGAATCCTGCTCGATGCCTTCGGCGTCGAGGTACTGCCGCTGGCCTACGCCGCGCTCGTGACAATCGCGCTGGTGGTCGGAACGGTTGACGACCTGCGGCACCGCCGTCGTCACCGAATCCAGGACACCTCGTCGGTTCGGTAGTAGTTGACGCCCAGCGCGTCGAGGTGCTCGCCGAACGCGGCAAGCCGCGGCTCGAACTCGCTCCACTCGCCGCCGGCCGGTGACCATGCCCTCTCCGCGATCGCGGCGATGCGCGGAAACGCCATGAACTCGACCTCGTCGATGGTGGCGAGGGTCTCGGTCCAGACGGGCGCCTCGACGCCGAGCAGCTGCTCGTCGGCGACGCCGTCGATGACCTCGGCGGGATCCCACGCGTATGCCTCTTTCACCGAGGTCGGGCCCTGCGCCCAGACCAGCCCGAACTCGCTCGTGTCGGGGTACTGCATGTCGAGGTAGGCGACGTTCGCGGGCGACATGATCACAGAGCCACCCTGCTCGACGAACGAGATCGTGTGCTCGCCGTGGCTCTCCTCCGGCGTGGTGAAGTTCCAGTACTGGCCGATGGTGCCCGCGGGCAGGTCTGTGCTGCGGCCCATCTCGTGCCAGCCGATGAGCGTCTTGCCGTACCGGGCCGCTATGCCGGTGGCTCGCGCGATGAAGTAGAGAAAGTCGTCGTCGGTCGTCGCCAGCGACTCGTCGCCGCCGAGGTGCAGGTAGGGACCGGGGGTGAGCGCGGCCAGCTGGCGCACGACGTCGTCGATGAAGGCATAGGTCGTCTCGCTGCGAATCGCGAGGGAGCTGAAGCCGACCTCGATGCCCTCGTAGGGCTCGGCCGGGCCATCGCCGAGCTCGGGGTAGGCGCTGATCGCGGCATTCGTGTGACCGGGCATGTCGATCTCCGGCACGATCGTGATGAACCGCGCGGCCGCATAGGCGACGAGCTCGCTGTAGTCGGCCTGCGTGTAGAAGCCGCCCCCGCCGCCGTTCACCTGCGTGCTCGCCCCGATCTCGGTGAGCCTCGGCCAGCCGTCGATCGCGATGCGCCAGCCCTGGTCGTCGGTGAGGTGCAGGTGCAGATGGTTGAGCTTGAGCAGCGCGATGTCGTCGATGTACCTCTTCACGCTCTCGACGGCAAAGAAGTGGCGCGCGACGTCGAGCATCGCGCCGCGGTACGCGAAGCGCGGGTGGTCGTCGATGCGCGTGACAGGCAGGGCGTGGTCGCGGGTCAACTGCCTTATTGTCTGGATGCCGTGAAAGAGGCCCGCCTCATCCGCCGCCTCCAGCGTGATGGCCTCGGCGCTCACGGCCAGGGTGTAGCCGCCGGGCCTCTGGTCGCCGCCGAGGCGTGTCACGATGCCATCGCCGGAGGGCAGGCCGAGCCACTCGCTGAGCGGACCGCTCGCCGTGGTGAGCGCGACGGTGCCGTCGCCGTCGACCTGCGAGACCGGGCGGGGGATGATGCCTGTCATGTTTGTCAGGACTCCTAACTAATTATTTCCATTCTCCCAGAGCCGCGAGCTCAGCGCTACACTGGTCACATCGCGACTGGCGTTGGATGGGTAACCATCAGGGAGCGAAGTGCTTGTTAAGGCACCATAGTTTCGGCCGTACGCCTGGGCCGAGCGGATACCTTTGTACTGATCCGTTCGAGCAGCCAGGAGCCCCTTGTGAACAACTTCAACGCACCTCTTTCTGAGGTCGACCCCGAGATCGCCGCCGTGCTCGAGCAGGAGCTCGGCCGCCAGCGCAACACCCTCGAGATGATCGCCAGCGAGAACTTCGTTCCGCGCGCGGTGCTCGAGGCGCAGGGCTCCGTGCTCACCAACAAGTACGCCGAGGGCTACCCGGGCCGTCGATACTACGGCGGCTGCGA
This sequence comes from Microbacteriaceae bacterium, assembly GCA_044239765.1. Lineage (GTDB taxonomy): Bacteria > Actinomycetota > Actinomycetes > Actinomycetales > Microbacteriaceae > Conyzicola. Next base: position 4,045 of record JBIIAR010000106.1, on the reverse strand, counting down.
GTTCGTCGACGTCGCAGAGACGCTCGCCATCTCACGCGCCAAGAGCCTCTTCGGTGCCGCCTACGCGAACGTGCAGCCGCACTCCGGTGCGTCCGCCAACGCCGCCGTGCTGAGCGCGATCGCGCAGCCCGGTGACAAGATCCTCGGCCTCGACCTCGCCCACGGCGGCCACCTCACCCACGGCATGAAGCTCAACTTCTCTGGCAAGCTTTACGACGCCCACGCGTACCAGGTCGACGAGAAGACCTCGCTCATCGACATGGACGTCGTGCGCGCGAAGGCCCTCGAGGTGCGCCCCGACGTGCTCATCGCCGGCTGGTCGGCCTACCCGCGCCAGCTCGACTTCGCCGCCTTCAAGGCGATCGCCGACGAGGTGGGCGCCAAGCTGTGGGTCGACATGGCGCACTTCGCCGGGCTCGTGGCGGCCGGTCTGCACCCGTCGCCGGTTCCCTTCGCCGATGTCACCTCGTCCACGGTGCACAAGACCATCGGCGGACCCCGCTCTGGCTTCATCCTCACCAACGACCTCGAGACCCAGAAGAAGCTCAACTCGAACGTCTTCCCCGGACAGCAAGGCGGCCCGCTCATGCACGTCATCGCCGCGAAGGCGACGGCCTTCAAGCTCGCCGCAGAGCCGGAGTTCAAGGACCGCCAGCAGCGCACGCTCAGCGGTGCCCGGATCCTCGCCGACCGCCTCACCGCGGCCGACATGACGGACGCCGGCGTGACCGTGCTCACCGGCGGCACTGACGTGCACCTCGTGCTCGTCGACCTGCGCGACGCCGCGATCCACGGCCAGGAGGCGGAAGACATCCTGCACTCGGTCGGCATCACCGTGAACCGCAACGCGGTGCCCTTCGACCCGCGCCCCCCGATGACCCCGTCGGGCGTGCGCATCGGCACCCCAGCCCTCGCGACCCGAGGCTTCGGCGACGCCGAGTTCACCGAGGTTGCCGACATCATCGCGACGGCTCTTAAGCCGGCGCCCGACGTCGAGGCGCTCAGCGCGCGCGTGCGCAAGCTCGCCGACGACTTCCCGCTCTACGAGGGCCTGACCTCTCCCGGTTCCTGGGCCTAACCTGTCTGCGCGTCGAGCTTGTCGAGACGCCGTGCCGCTGATCTCGACAGGCTCGATCCACAGTTTCGGAGAATGACATGACCGCTATCCGCCTCGACGGCGTCGCCACCGCATCCACCATCAAGGGGGAGCTGGCCGAGCGCATCACCGCGCTCAAGGCGCGCGGCATCACGCCCGGCCTCGGCACCCTGCTTGTCGGCGCTGACCCCGGCTCGCTGAGCTATGTCGGCGGCAAGCACCGTGACAGTGCAGAGGTAGGCATCGAGTCGATTCGCGTCGACCTGCCCGCCGACGCAACCGAGCAGGAGGTGCACGACGCGATCGCCCTGCTGAACGCCGACCCCGCCGTCACCGGCTACCTCGTGCAGCTGCCGCTGCCGAAGGGCATGGATGAGCACGCGGCTATCAGCGCCGTGCTGCCCTCCAAAGACGTCGACGGCCTGCACCCCGCCAACCTCGGCGAGCTCGTGCTCGGTGTGGACGGCAGGCTCGACACCCCGCTGCCCTGCACCCCGGCCGGCGTCATCGAGCTGCTGCGGCGCTACGACGTTCCGATCGCCGGGCAGCACGTGGTCGTCATCGGCCGCGGTCTCACCGTCGGCCGTTCCCTGGGTCTCATGCTCACCCGCAAGGGCGTCGACGCGACCGTGACGCTCACGCACTCCCGCACCCGTGACCTCGCCGAGGAGGTGCGCCGCGCTGACATCGTCGTGGCGGCGGTCGGCGTTCCGCACCTCGTGCTGCCCGAGTGGGTCAAGCCGGGTGCTGCTGTGCTCGACGTCGGCGTCACCCGCGTCGGCACGACCGAGAGCGGCAAGGCGCGCCTGCACGGCGACGTGCACCCCGGAGTCGCCGAGGTGGCCGGCTGGCTCTCGCCCAACCCGGGCGGCGTCGGACCGATGACACGTGCGATGCTGCTCAACAACGTCGTCGAGGCGGCCGAGCGGCTATGAGCCACCCGGGCGTCGAGCGGGTCGAGACGGCTCTGCGCTCACTCGGTGTCGCGGGTGAGGTGCGCTGGCTCGACGACAGCGCGCCGACCGCCGTCGCGGCTGCCGCCGCCCTCGGGGTGGAGGTGGGCGCGATTGCGAACTCCCTCGTGTTCACGCTCGATGGTGCTCCGCTGCTCGTGATGACATCCGGCTCTCACCGCGTCGACACGGCGTGGCTCGGTGACCAGCTGGGCGGCAAGATACAACGGGCGGATGCCGACCTCGTCAAGCAGGCAACCGGCCAGACCATCGGCGGCGTCGCCCCGATCGGTCACCCGCAGCCCTTGCGAACCATCGTGGACGCGCAGCTCGCCAGCTATCCGCAGCTCTGGGCCGCGGCCGGCCACGCCCACACGGTGTTTCCGCTGAGCTTCGACGAGCTCGTGCGCATCACCGGGGGCGACGTGCGGCCCGTCACGCAGGACTAGTCACTCGCCGCGGTAGCCGATCGCGCACTCCGACTCCGTGCCGCCGTCGGGGTACCAGCCGTCGATCTCGCCGACACCGCTGTCGATCGCGAGCTGGGTCAGTGTGATCACGCAGTTCTCGAGCACCGCGGCCGAGCCAAAGGCGACGACGAATCCGTAGCGCCCGCTGCGCCACTGGGCAAGGTCGGGAGTCGGGTCGCCTGTCTCATAGCTCGTGATCGAGCTGACGCTGCCGGTCGCGTTGACCTGGTAGCCGCCGTAGCAGGCGTTCGCATAGGGGTTGCTAGGCCGTCGCCCGCGGCGACGACCGTGTAGAAGGGGTTGCCGAGCAGCAGCTCCACGCCGCCGACGAGGGTCGTGGCCGCCGGCACGCTCGTGGTGTCGATGACCATGAGCGAGCTGCCGACCGCGGCGAGGCTCGCGTCGTCAAGGCCCCCGCCCGCGTTCATCACCACGCCGCCGCCGAGGGCGGTGCACTGCTCGACATACGACTGCTTGACCTCGGGCCGAGCGTCGACCGGCTGGCTCGCGTGGCCGGTCATGGTGAGCTCGACCGCCTCGCCGCTGGCGGAGGTCGTGGTCGCGGCGATGACGAAGAGGGCGTCGTTGGCGAGGCTGGGGTCGACGGCATCCGCGGTGGGAGTCTCGGTGACCATGGGCGCCATGGTGTCGACCGGGGCGGGTGCGGCCGTGCAGCCGACCAGCAGCAGCGCGGTCAGGGCGATGGCGGGTCTCACACGCACGAAGCTAGCAGCAGGCCTCGCCGATAGGCTGGAGCTATGGCAGAGCGCACGCGATCGGATGTGCGCCGCTGGCGCCGCTACCTGGCCAACGAGCGCGCAGAGGCGGCCGTCTACCGTGACCTCGCCAGCCGCCGCACGGGCGACGAGCGCGAGATCCTGCTTGAGATCGCCGAGGCAGAGTCGCGCCACGAGCAGCACTGGCTCGACCTTCTCGGAGACGACGTGGGCCGTCCGCTGCGCGGCGACATCCGCACCCGCACCCTCGGCTGGCTTGCCCGCCGATTCGGATCGGTCTTCGTGCTTGCCCTTGCGCAGCGCGCAGAGGCGCGCAGCCCCTACGACGACGATGCGGATGCGACCGAGGCGATGGCCGCCGACGAGCGCGTTCACGAGGAGGTCGTGCGCGCCCTCGCCGCCCGGGGCAGGCAGCGGCTGAGCGGCACGTTCCGTGCCGCCGTCTTCGGGGCGAACGACGGTCTCGTCAGCAACCTCGCCCTCGTGCTTGGCATCGGCGCGACCGGTGTCTCGACGCCGATCGTGCTCGCCACCGGCATCGCGGGGCTGCTGGCCGGCGCGCTGTCGATGGGGGCCGGGGAGTTCGTGTCGGTGCGGTCGCAGCGTGAGCTGCTGGCGGCATCCAACCCGAATCCCGACACGCATGGAGCCCTCGCGCATCTCGACGTCGACGCGAACGAGCTGTCGCTGGTCTACCGCGCTCGCGGCATGACCGAGTCTGAGGCGCAGGCGCACGCGGCCGAGGTGCTCGGCGATCTCAGCGTCGACCGCTCGGTGACGGCCAACGAG
>JBIIAR010000240.1:0-4167 GCA_044239765.1 Microbacteriaceae bacterium | reverse complement strand
TCACCACGCTCATCAACAAGTACGCGCGCGAGAAGGGCATCATCAAGGAGAAGGATGACAACCTCTCTGGCGATGACGTGCGCGAGGGTCTGACCGCGGTCATCTCGGTCAAGCTCGCCGAGCCGCAGTTTGAGGGCCAGACCAAGACCAAGCTCGGCAACACCGAGGCGAAGGCCTTCGTGCAGCGCGTCGCGGGCCAGCAGCTCGGCGACTGGTTCGACCGCAACCCCACGCAGGCGCGCGATGTGATCCGCAAGGCGATCCAGGCGTCCCAGGCACGTATCGCCGCGCGCAAGGCGCGCGAGCAGACCCGTCGCAAGGGACTTCTCGAGTCGAGCGGCATGCCCGGCAAGCTGCGTGACTGCTCGAGCAACGACCCGTCACTCAGCGAGATCTTCATGGTCGAGGGTGACTCGGCCGGCGGCTCCGCCGTGCAGGGACGCAATCCGGAGTTCCAGGCGATCCTGCCCCTGCGAGGCAAGATCCTCAACGTCGAGAAGGCCCGGCTCGACCGCGCCCTCGGCAACAACGAGGTGCAGTCGATGATCACCGCCTTCGGCGCTGGTGTCGGCGAGGACTTCGACCCGGCCAAGGCCAGGTACCACAAGATCGTGCTGATGGCGGATGCCGACGTCGACGGCCAGCACATCACGACCCTGCTGCTCACCCTGCTGTTCCGCTACATGCGCCCCCTCATCGACCTCGGCTACGTCTACCTCGCGCAGCCGCCGCTGTACCGGCTGAAGTGGAGCAACGCCCAGCACGAGTACGTGTACTCCGACCGGGAGCGCGATCAGCTCGTCGAGATCGGGCTCGCGGCAGGCAAGCGCATGCCGAAGGACTCCGGCATCCAGCGCTACAAGGGCCTCGGCGAGATGGACTACAAGGAGCTGTGGGAGACGACCATGGACCCGGCCACCCGCACGCTGCTCCAGGTCACCCTCGATGACGCTGCCGCGGCCGACGAGATCTTCTCCACCCTCATGGGCGAAGACGTCGAGTCGCGCCGCAACTTCATTCAGCGCAACGCCAAAGACGTTCGCTTCCTCGACATTTAAGGCTGAGCTATGGCTGATTTAACTGAACCCACCCACGGCGAGCCCACCTTCACCGACAAGGTGCTCGACCCCACGCACGACAAGATCTCGCAGGTAGACCTGCAGCTCGAGATGCAGCGCTCGTACCTCGACTACGCGATGAGTGTCATCGTGGGCCGTGCGCTGCCCGAGGTGCGTGACGGCCTCAAACCGGTGCACCGCCGCGTGATCTACACGATGTACGACGGGGGCTACCGCCCCGACAAGGGCTTCTCGAAGTGCACCCGAGTCATCGGCGATGTCATGGGCCAGTTCCACCCGCACGGCGACTCCTCGGTCTACGACGCCCTCGTTCGACTCGTGCAGCCGTGGAGCCTGCGCTACCCGCTCGCGCTCGGCCAGGGAAACTTCGGCTCGCCCGGCAACGACGGCGCTGCCGCCCACCGGTACACCGAGACCAAGATGGCCCCGCTCGCGATGGAGATGGTGCGGGACATCGAGGAAGAGACGGTCGACTTCCAGGACAACTACGACGGCCGCACCCAGGAGCCAACCGTTCTGCCGAGCCGGTTTCCCAACCTGCTCGTCAACGGGTCCGTTGGTATCGCCGTCGGCATGGCGACGAACATTCCGCCGCACAACCTGCGCGAGGTCGGCGCCGGGGCCCTCTGGCACCTCGCGCACCCCGAGGCATCGCAGGAGGAGCTCGTCGAGGCGCTCATTCAGCGCATCAAGGGACCGGACTTTCCGACGGGCGCGCAGATTCTCGGCCTCAAGGGCATCCAGGATGCCTACCGCACCGGCCGTGGCTCGATCACGATGCGCGCGGTCGTCAACGTCGAGGAGCTGCAGGGGCGCACCTGCCTTGTCGTCACCGAGCTGCCGTACCAGGTCAACCCCGACAACCTCGCGCTGAAGATCGCCGACCTCGTCAAAGAGGGCAAGCTCGCCGGCATCGCCGACATCCGCGACGAGACCTCTGGCCGCACCGGTCAGCGCCTCGTCATCGTGCTCAAGCGCGACGCCGTCGCGAAGGTCGTGCTCAACAACCTCTACAAGCACACGCAGCTGCAGGAGAACTTCGGCGCCAACATGCTGGCGATCGTCGACGGCATTCCGCGCACCCTCTCGATCGACGGGTTCATCACCGCCTGGGCAGAGCACCAGATCGAGGTCATCGTTCGCCGCACGCAGTACCGCCTGCGCAAGGCCGAGGAGCGCGCCCACATTCTGCGCGGATACGTCAAGGCGCTCGACGCGCTCGACGAGGTCATCGCCCTCATCCGCCGGTCACCGACCGTCGAGGATGCCCGCGACGGCCTCATCACCCTGCTCGAGATCGACGAGCTGCAGGCCCGCGCGATCCTCGACATGCAGCTTCGCCGCCTCGCCGCCCTCGAGCGCCAGAAGATCATGGACGAGCTCGCCGAGATCGAGGTCGAGATCGCCGAGTACCACGTTATTCTCGGCAGCCCCCAGCGCCAGCGCGACATCGTCAGCGAGGAGCTCACCGAGCTCATCGCCAAGTACGGCGACGACCGCCGCACCGAGATCATGTTCGGCTTTGACGGCGACATGAGCATCGAAGACCTCATCCCAGAGGAGGAGATGGTCGTCACCGTCACCCGCGGCGGCTACATCAAGCGCACGCGCAGCGACAACTACCGCAGCCAGCACCGCGGCGGCAAGGGAGTGCGCGGCGCCCAGTTGCGCGCCGACGACGTGGTCGAGCACTTCTTCGTCACGACCACCCACCACTGGCTGCTGTTCTTCACGAACACCGGACGCGTCTACCGCGCCAAGGCCTACGAGGTGCAGGAGGCCGGCCGCGATGCGAAGGGCCAGCACGTCGCCAACCTGCTCGCGCTGCAGCCGGGGGAGGAGATCGCGCAGATCCTCGACATTCGGGACTATGCCGCAGCGACGTACCTCGTTCTCGCCACCCGCGGCGGACTCGTCAAGAAGACCGCCCTCGTCGAGTACGACACGAACCGCACCGGCGGCATCATCGCCATCAACCTGCGCGAGGGTGACGAGCTCGTGTCGGCCATGCTCGTGGAGGAGACGCAGGACGTTCTGCTTGTCTCGCGCAAGGGCATGTCGATCAGGTTCACCGCCTCGGATGCCGCCCTGCGGCCCATGGGACGATCCACCTCCGGCGTCATCGGCATGCACTTCCGTGACGACGACCAGCTGCTGAGCGCCAGCGTCGTGGCCGACGCCGGCTACGTGTTCGTGGTCACCGAGGGCGGCTACGCGAAGCGCACTGCGGCCGACCAGTACCGGGTGCAGGGACGCGGCGGATTGGGCATCAAGGTGGCCAAACTGCAGGAGGCTCGAGGCGATCTTGCCGGCGCTCTCATCGTTGAGGACGACGACGAGGTGCTTGTGGTTCTTGCCAGCGGCAAGGTGGTAAGGTCTGCCGTGGCCGAGGTTCCGGCCAAGGGTCGTGACACCATGGGTGTCGTGTTTGCACGGTTTGCAGACGACGACCGGATCATTGCTCTCGCTCGTAACAGCGAACGTAATCTTGAAAGTCAGGAAGGCGAGACCGAGGAGCCTGACGCTCCTGCCGAGGTCGAAGCCGCTGGGAAGGACGAGTCCGTAGATGAGTAGTGTCGCTGAACAACTGCAGCGCAAGTCGCAGAAGCCCGTAGCCACCAAGCAGGTTCGCCTCAAGCTGGTCTACATCGACTTCTGGTCGACGGTGAAGCTGTCGTTCCTCGTCGCGGTCTCGCTGGGCATCGTGCTGGTGGTGTCCACGGTTCTCGTCTACCTGGTGCTGCAGTCGACAGGCGTCTTCGAGAAGCTCGATGCGCTGCTGGCCGACATCCTCAGCTCGGGTGACGGGGAGGCCTTCAGCATCGGCGAGAGCTTCTCGCTGCTGACGGTCACCTTCTTCGCCTTCATCGTGGCTGTTCTCAACATCGTGGTCGGCACCGCCCTCGGCGCGATCACGAGCATCCTTTACAACTTCAGCGTGCGCCTCACCGGCGGACTGCTGGTCGGCTTCACGAACAATTGACGCGCGCGCCGAGCATCGCTCGGTGCCGCGGCAGGTCGAGTAGCCGCCCTCTCCGGGCGGTGTATCGAGACCTTCCCCGCTCGATTGGGGGAAACCGCGCAGGTG
>JBIIAR010000004.1:0-23336 GCA_044239765.1 Microbacteriaceae bacterium | reverse complement strand
ATTACCGGTGGATTGCTGGTCGGGTTCACCAACAACTAGGGCCGATTACAGGAAACCGCGCAGGTGCGATACTCTCGTATCTGCCCAACGGGGGTATAGCTCAGGCGGTTAGAGCGCTTCGCTGATAACGAAGAGGTCCGTGGTTCAAGTCCACGTACCCCCACTGGAAATCTCACAAGGATTTCCTCCTCTTTCGGGGACGTAGCTCAATTGGCAGAGCATCGCCTTTGCAAGGCGGGGGTTAGGGGTTCGATTCCCCTCGTCTCCACGAAAGAGAAAAGGCCCGCAACCTCGGTTGCGGGCCTTTCTTGTTGAGCTCTATGCCTCTGACTCCTCGGCGTCTGGCTCGTCCTCGATCCAGAGGGAGTCGTCGGCGCGCAGCGTCTGCCAGGCGGCGTACGCCACACCTGCGACAGCGACGATGGCGACTCCGATGAGGATGTACTTGCCAGGGCCCGCAGACTTCGGCGCCTCGAGCACCCCGGCCTTCACGCCCGCCTTGATGCCGGCCTCCTTGGCAGAGCGACCCGCCTTGACGAGCTTGTCGCTCACATCCGAGTTCTTGGCCGACTCGAGCACGGCGATCGCCGAGCCGAGTGCCCCCGAAAGCGCGGGGAGCACGTCGTCGACGAAGCGCTCACGGCCGTGCTTGGCGGCGGATGCGCCCGAGCGCAGTGCGGGACGCACGCGGTCCTCGTAGGCATCCTTCACCCGCGGGCGGATCTCGTCGTTGGCAAAGCTCGACGCCTGGTGCGTGGCTTCACGCACAACACGGCTTGCGTGCTCAAGAACCTCGCGCTGATCGCTCAGCAGATCCTCTGCGTGTCGCTTGAGGCGGTTGAGCTCTCGCTGGCGTTTACGTGACAGTCCCATGAGAACCTCCCAGTTCGTGGTGCGGTGGTCATGCCAATCTTGGCACGCCTACCTGCGCCCCGAAACGGTACAACCTGTGAGGTGCATGTGCGCGCGCACAGTGATGCTCGAAAGCGCTGTGTAAGAATTGTGCCCATGTCTTTGCACACTGCAGTCGCCACCATCTCAACCTCCCTTGGGGACATCCGCGTTAACCTTCTCGGTAACCACGCCCCCAAGACCGTCAAGAACTTCACCGGTCTCGCCACCGGTGAGATCGAGTGGACCCACCCGGCCACCGGCAAGAAGTCGAACGACCCGCTGTACAACGGCGTCATCTTCCACCGCATCATCAAGCAGTTCATGCTGCAGGGCGGCGACCCGCTCGGTCAGGGTGTTGGCGGCCCGGGTTTCGAGTTCGACGACGAGATTCACCCCGAGCTCAACTTCAACGAGCCGTACGTGCTCGCGATGGCCAACGCGGGAACGCGCGGCGGCAAGGGAACGAACGGATCGCAGTTCTTCATCACGACGGTTCCGACCCCGTGGCTGCAGGCGAAGCACACCATCTTCGGCCTCGTTGCCGACGACGAGTCGAAGCGCGTCGTTGACGCGATCGAGGCTGTTCCCACCGACGGCCGCGACAAGCCTCTCGACGACGTGGTCATCAACTCCGTCACCATCGCCGAGGCATAGCCACTTCCCTTGAGCGACGCACCCGACGACCGCGACAACTACTGCTACCGGCACCCCGACAGGCAGAGCTACATCCTCTGTCAGCGCTGCGGGCGAACCATCTGCCCGCAGTGCTCCACACAGGCCGCTGTCGGGGTGCACTGCCCTGAGTGCGTCAAGGAGGCGAAGGCCAACGCGCCCAAGCGTCCGCCGGTGAATATCAGGATCGCCCGCGGACTGCGCAACAGCAGCGGTCGACCCGTCGTCACCTACACGCTTCTCGGGCTCATGGCCTTCGGCTTCCTTGTCTCGCTGCTCGTGCCGGCGGCACTCTCGGCGATCGCCTACATTCCGATGGCGACGCTGATTCAGCCGTGGACGATGCTGACCTATCCCTTCGCGCACACCAGCATCCTGTCGTTCCTTCTGAACGGCCTGATCATGTTCCTGCTGGGGCGCCAGGCAGAGCAGATGCTCGGGCGCGGCGGGTTTATCACGCTCTTCCTCATCAGCACCTTCGGCGGAGCCGTCGCCATGCTGCTGTTCGCCCCCGGGGGAGCGCTGCTCGGAACAAGTCCGGCAATCTGGGGCTTCTTCGGAGTGATTCTGATTCAGGCGCGGTCGCAAGGAAGCAACGTCACCGCCCTGCTGGTGATGCTCGGCCTGTTCATCGTGATCGGACTGGTGGTCGGCAGCGCATGGCAGGCGAGCCTTGGTGGATTCGTCAGCGGCGCAGCGGTGACCGTGGTGCAGCAGCGCTTCGGCGCGATCCGCCAGGCGCGTCAGCGTCAGCTGGCAACCGCCGGAATAGCGGTCGCCCTGGTGGTTATCGCAGCGGTCGCAATTGCGGTCTAGAAGAGTTCTCCACAGCTGAATCCACAGTGGGGATAATTACACCGCTGTAGTTGTACCCCGCTCAGCGGGGCGTACGGAGGACTAGCGCCAGCGGGTCGTCATGAGGAATCCGATGAACATGATTCCGAAGCCGACGAGGATGTTCCAGGTGCCCAGCGAGGCGATCGGCAGTGATCCCTGGCTGACATAGAAGACGATGATCCAGATCAGCCCGATGAGCATGAATCCGAACATGACCGGCTTGAACCAGACGGCGTTGGGGGCCTGTTCGCCGGAGCGGGTCTCGGTGGACGAGTCTGATGAGGTGCGTGCCATGACTGGGATTCTAGCGTGAAACCCTATGCGCAGGCATTGAACGGGGCTCGCCGTAGAATCGAGGTATGAGCGAGGTCGTCACCGAGCCGCCGGCCCGTCGGCCGCGGCGCAAGCGCGTTACCGTCGTGGGCGTGCTCGGTGAGGTGCTCATGACCGGCGGCGTGGTCGTTCTGCTGTTCCTGGGCTGGCAGCTCTGGTTCAACAACGTGGTCTCTAGCAACGAGCAGGCATCGGTAGCCGAGGACCTCTCCGAGGAGTGGGCTGCCGCGCCGACCGCCACGGCCGAGCCGACCGAGGCGCCGGATCCGGGTGTACCGGCAATCACCGCCCAGCCCGCCGACAACGCCGCCTTCGCGAATCTCATCGTGCCCCGGCTCGGCGCGGACTTCAAGCGGCCCATCGCCGAAGGCGTTGGCACGGCTGTGCTGAACAGCACCAAGCTGGGCATGGGCCACTACTCCAACACGCAGCTGCCCGGCGAGCCCGGCAACTTCGCACTGGCGTCACACCGGTCGGCATACGGCGGGGCCTTTCACAACATCCACGAGCTTGTTGTCGGCGACGCGATCTACGTCGAGACTGCCGACGGCTGGTACAAGTACATCTACCGCAGCATGGAGTACGTGCGCTCTAGCGGCGTCGGCGTGATCCTGCCTGTTCCGCAGGATCCGTCCGCGACACCGACCGAGAGCATCATCACCCTCACCACCTGCAATCCCTTCTACTCGTCGGCCGAGCGCATCATCGCCTACGGCGTCTTCGACTCGTGGTATCCGCGAGCTGGCGGACCACCCGCAGAGATCTCCGCGATCGCAACGGTGGTCAGCTGATGTACCTCTCGCTGTGGAGGCTGCTGCCGGGTCCGGTGTGGGTGCGCGTGCTGCAGCTCGTCATACTGGCTGCGCTCGCGCTCACCGCTCTCGTACTATGGGTGTTTCCGGTCGTTGACCACCTAACCGCACCACAGGATGTGATCGTAGAAGAATGACCCACGTACTCGTCGTCGACAACTACGACAGCTTCGTCTACACGCTCAATGGCTACCTGCTGCAGCTGGGAGCCGAGACGACCGTTGTGCGCAACGACGGGTTCGCCCCCGAGGACGCGGGCGCGTACATCAGCGACTACGACGCGGTTCTGCTGTCTCCAGGACCTGGCAACCCCGCATCCGCCGGGGTGTCGATTCCGGTCGTGACGGCTGCGCTGGTCGCGGGTGTGCCGCTGCTCGGCGTCTGCCTTGGACACCAGGCGATCGCCGAGGCAATGGGCGGTGTCGTCACCCACGCCGACGAGCTCATGCACGGCAAGACCTCGCTCATCGAGCACGACGGCAGCGCCTTCTATGACGGAGTTCCGCAGCCCTTCACCGCGACGCGATACCACTCGCTCGCCATCGTCGATTCAACGATGCCGGATGTGCTTGAGGTCACGTCGAAGACGACCGGCGGCGTGATCATGGGGGTGCGCCATCGCGACGCCCCGATCTACGGCGTGCAGTTTCACCCCGAGTCGGTTCTGACCGAGGGTGGATACCGCATGCTCGGCAACTGGCTTGCTGTCGCCGGCCTGCCAAGTGCGGCAGAGACCGCCAAGGGCCTCACGCCCATGGTGAAGCTGGGCTGAGCCAGCCGCGCTACGCAGCCCCGCAGTAGGTGATCGTCACGGATGACTTCTGCGCCTGATCCCCGACGAGGGACTGGGAGGAGACGAGACCCCCAGAGCATCCCATGTCAGCCTTCGTCACCACACCGAGCTGCAGTGCGCTGAGATTGCTCGTGGCCTCGCCGATCGGCTTGTTCGTCACATCGGGGATGGTGATCAACCCGTCAGACACGGTGATGTTGATGCCGGTGCCGAGGGAGGCCTGCTCTGTCGCCGCGGGTACGGTCGCCATGATGATGCCAGCCGCGACGGTCGGGGAGTGCGAGGTCGTCACGGTGCCCACCTCGAAGCCGAGCTCTATGAGCTTGGCCTCTGCCGAGGCTTGATCAAGACCGACAACCTGAGGCACCGCCTCCTTTGCCGCACCTGATGAGACGAAGACCTTCACGACCTGCTGCGGCTGCACATTCTCGCCGGCGGCCGGCTCCGTGCGCAGGATGGTGCCCTCGAGGATGGTGTCGCTCGACTCGTTGACGCGCTCGGGCACGAGCTTGTCGCTGATGAGCTGCGCGGAGCCGTCCTCCCAGGTCATGTCTTTCACCTGCGGAACGTCGACGGCCAGGCTCGCGCCGATGTCAGTCTGGGTGAGGCTGAGAACCCAGACCATCGTTGCAACGATGATCACCGTGATGACGGCAACGCCGCCCCAGATCCATGCGACAGGCGGCCTCTGCTGGGTGCGCACCACGCGGTCGTCGTCGGCAACGGTCAGCTGGCGGAATGTCGCCTCGGCACCCGCGGTCACACTGGGGTTCACGCCGAAGAGCGTGGCGTTGAAGTCATCGCCGGCGCCCGTCTTGCGGCCCCCCACGGTTCCCGCAGCGGCAGCGTTCGCGGCGTCGCGAAACTCTGCGGCACTCTGGAAGCGGGCGAAACGGTCCTTGGCAACGGCGCGCATCACGACCGCGTCCAGCGCGGGTGAGACGCTCGGCTTGATCGAGCTGGGCACCGGCACCGGCTGGTTGACGTGCTGGTAGGCGACAGCGACCGGGTTCTCGTCGACGAAGGGTGCGGTGCCGGTGAGCATCTCGAAGAGCATGATGCCGGCCGAGTAGAGGTCGGTGCGAGCATCAACCGACTCGCCGCGCGCCTGCTCGGGCGAGAAGTACTGCGCTGTGCCCATGATCGTGCTGGTCTGGGCGATCGTTGCCGTCGACTCCGCGACGGCTCTGGCGATGCCGAAGTCCATGACCTTGACCTGGCCTGCGGCGGTGATCATCACGTTGCCGGGCTTGATGTCGCGATGCACGAGGCCGGCACGGTGCGAGTACTCGAGGGCCGTGAGCACCTCGCTCGTGATTCGCAGAGCCTCGTCAGGCTCGAGTGCGCCCTCGGCGATGATGTCGCTGAGCAGACGGCCGTCGACGAACTCCATGATGATGAAGGGAACCTGCAGCTCGGCGCCGTTGGCGTCGCTCACGGTCTCTTCGCCGGCATCGAAGATGCGAACGATGGTGGGATGCGCCATCTTCGCGGCGTCCTGCGCCTCGCGGCGAAAACGGATGCGGAAAGCCGGGTCGGTCGCCAGCGACGGCTTGAGCAGCTTGATCGCCACCCGGCGCCCGAGGCGGGAGTCCGTGCCTATGTGCACGTCGGCCATGCCGCCGCGCCCAATGAGGTTGCCGACCTGGTACCGGCCTGCGAGCACGCGAATGCCCTGCGCTACGCCATCAGTCACGTGGTTCTCCTGGATCAGCCAAACTGCTCTGCCAGTGTAACCACTGGACTTTGGAGGAGGCCTACTCGACGGTGATGGTCGTGACGGCGGACTCGGGGGAGTTGCCGGCGTCACCGCACTGCGCGTAGTACTTGATGGTCACGTCGCCGGGCGTGCTCGGCAGCTCAAGCTCAAGCGAGTTCACGTCGGGACCCACGGGGTTCGGCGATGCCGGCGCCGTCGCGTTCGTGTAGGTGAACTGGTAGCCGGTGACATCGAAGCCCGAGGGGCACATGTACTTGGACCACAGGATCGTCGCCGTGCCGTCTACAGGCTTGGTTGTTCCGCCATCAACCGTGAGGGTCGGTGTCGCCGTCGGCTTGGGCAGCTCGCCGTAGAAGGTCACCGCGATGACCGCGCCCTTCTGCACCTTGCCCTCGGGGTTGACGAGGTAGGCGAGGCCAACCTCCTCGACGCTCGACGCTGGCTTGCCGACGCGGGGGTCGAGAACGAGTCCAAGTCCAGTCAGGTAGGCGTCGACCTGCGCCTGCGTGCTGCCGACGATGTTGTCCTTGTTGACGACGATGTCGGAGGCGGTCGGCGTGACCGACGGCTGGGTGATGGTTGGAGTGTTAGAGGGTGGTGGCTCCTCCTCCTCGGTTGGAGGGTTGAGCAGGCTGATGACCACGGCGATCAGCACAACAGAGACGACAGCGATGAGGGCGATGAGTGGCCACGTCCACGGGCTGCGCTTGCGCGCGGTGGCGGTGGGCGCAGTCGCGGTCTGCGAGGGCAGCAGCCGCGTGGTTGCCTCGCTGGGCTTGCCGTAGTTGGCCCCCGCGGTGTTGGCGAGGGATCCCGATCCGATCACTCCGGGCACCGCGGCAGCGGCGGCGGCGACGTCGCCGCGGCGAAGGGACTGCGCGGCTCTCGCGAAGTGGGCGGCCGAGGCAGGGCGATCCGCGGGGTTCTTCGCAATGCTCGAGTAGACGAGGTTGCGCACGGGCTCGGCGATCGTGACCGGCAGCTCGGGTGGCGTCTCGTTGATCTGCGCCATGGCGATGGCAACCTGTGACTCGCCCGTGAACGGACGGCGGCCGGCGAGCATCTCGTACGCAACGATGCCGAGAGAGTATATATCGGTCGACGGCGACGCGGAGTGACCGCTCGCCTGCTCGGGCGAGAGGTACTGCACGGTTCCCATCACCTGGCCGGTCGCGGTCAGCGGAACCTGGTCGGCGATGCGTGCGATGCCGAAATCGGTGATCTTCACCCGGCCGTCGGGAGTGATGAGCAGGTTGCCCGGCTTGATGTCGCGGTGCACGAGGCCGGCGGCGTGCGCAGCCTGCAGCGCCATGGCGGTCTGCGCGACGATGTCGAGCACGCGGTCGGTGGTGAGAACCCGCTCACGCTCGATGACGGCGCTCAGCGCCTCGCCGGGCACGAGCTCCATCACGAGGTAGGCGCTGCCGTCCTCCTCGCCGTAGTCGAAGACGTTGGCAATGCCCTCGTGGTTGACGAGAGCAGCGTGCCGCGCCTCCGCGCGGAAGCGCTCGAGAAAACCGGGGTCGCCCAGGTACTCGTCTTTAAGGATCTTGATGGCGACGGTGCGCCCGATGACGAGATCGGTCGCCTGCCACACCTCGCCCATGCCGCCGATGGCGACACGGCTCGACAGCTGGTACCGACCACCGAAGGTGAGGCCGCTCGTGGGTCTCATCTGCTCAGCACCGCCTCGAATACTTTCTTTGCCATTGGTGCCGCAATCTTGTTGCCGAAGGCGTTCTGCCCCTGACCGCCGCCGTTCTCGACGACCACCGCGATTGCGACCTGTGGGTTGTCAGCCGGTGCGAAGCCGGTGAACCAGAGGGTGTAAGGCTCGCCCTCGCCGTTCTCGGCCGTTCCGGTCTTACCCGCTACGTCGACACCGCTAATTCTTGCATTACTCGCCGCGCCATTGGACACACCGTTGACCAGCATTTGCACCATTGTTGCCGCCACCTCCTGGCTGACCGGGGCCCCGTAGACCACGGGTTCGAAGGACTGGATGACTCGAAGGTCGGGCGCCGTGACGCTCTCGACCACGGTCGGCTGCATGAGCACGCCACCGTTCGCGATGGCAGAGCTGACCATGGCCATCTGCAGCGGCGTCACCTTGTCGTCGTACTGGCCGAATGACGAGAGCATCAGCTGCGGAACATCCATGCCCTGCGGGTAGATGCTCGGGGTGGCCGACATCGGGATGGTGATTTTCTGGCCGAATCCGAAGGCCTCTGCCATGGCCCCGATGCGGTCCTCGCCCATCTCGGCGCCGAGCTGCGCGAAGGGGATGTTGCACGACAGTCGCAGCGCTGTCGCGATCGAGGCGGTCGCGCCTCCACCGCACGAACCGCCCTCCGCGTTCGAGATGAAGCTGTTCGTTCCGGGCAGCTGCAGGGTTCCCGGGTTGGGGAACTCGCTCTCTGGCGTGTAGTCGCCCCCCTCGAGTGCCGCCGCCGTCATGATGATCTTGAAGACCGAGCCGGGGTGGTACAGGTCGCCGGCGATGGCGCGGTTCACGAGGGGGTTGTTCGGGTTCGCGAGCAGCTCTGCATAGCGGTTGTCGATGGTGGAGTTGGACTCGTGCGCAGACAGCACGTTCGGGTCGTACGAGCTCTTGGAGACCATGGCGAGGATCTTGCCGGTGCTGGGCTCGATGGCGACGATCGCGCCCGTGTTGTCGCCGAGCGCATCCCAGGCGGCCTGTTGCACGACCGGATCGAGGGTCAGCTCGACGGCGGCGCCCTGCGGCTCCTGCCCGGTGAAGAGCGCGTTCATCTGGTCGAGAAACTGGCTGTCGCTCGTGCCGCTCAGCACGTCATTGAGGCTGCGCTCGATGCCCGAGTTGCCGTGGTTGAGGCTGATGAAGCCGGTCACCGGCGCGTAGAGCTCGCCATTGGAGTACACCCGCAGAAACGAGTAGTCGTCGTCGACCGGCTGGGAGGTGACGATCGGCACGCCGTCGACCGTGATTGCGCCGCGCTCGGTTGAGTAGCTGTCGTAGAGCACACGCACGTTGTGCTCGTTGGCGCTCAGGCTGTCGACCGCGAAGACCTGAATGATCGAGGTCGACACGAACAGGGCCGTGAACATCAGCACGATGACGAGGCTGACCCGTCGAAGCTCCTTGTTCACTCGATCACCGTCCTCGGCTGGTGGCGAACCGTGTCAGACAGTCGCAGCAGCAGTGCGACGATGATCCAGTTGGCAACGAGAGACGACCCACCCGCGGCGAGGAACGGCGTGGTCAGGCCGGTGAGCGGAATCACCCGGGTGACTCCGCCGATGACGATGAACACCTGCAGGCCGACGACGAAGGCGAGGCCGACGGCGAGAAGGCGGCCGAAGTCATCCTGCCCGGCGAAGCCGATTCGAAAGCCGCGCGAGACGAACAGCAGGTAGAGCGCGAGGATCGCGAAGATGCCGACGAGGCCGAGCTCCTCGCCGAGGCTGGCGATGATGTAGTCGCTCTCGGCCAGGGGCGTGATGTCGGGCCGGCCGAGACCGAGGCCGGTGCCGGTGACTCCGCCGCTGGAGAGGCCGAAGAGCCCCTGCACCAGCTGGTAGCTGCCGCCGTTGCCCTCGTAGTTGGCCTTGGTGAATGGCTCGAGCCACGCGTCGACGCGCCCGCCGACGTAGGTGAGCAGACGGCTCGCCGCGAAGGCCCCGCCGAGGAACAACCCGAGGCCGAGCAGGATCCAGCTGGCGCGGCCGGTCGCCACATAGAGCATCACGAGGAACAGGCCGAAGTAGAGCAGCGCGGTGCCCAGGTCTTTCTGGAAGACGAGCACGCCCATCGAGGCGGCGAAGACGACGAGCAGCGGACCCAGATCCCGAGCCCGGGGGAAGGTCATGAACAGCACCTTGCGACCGATCATCGACAGGGAGTCGCGCGCCGTCACCAGAAAGCCCGCGAAGAAGATCGCCAGGGCGATCTTGCCGATCTCGCCCGGCTGGAACGAGAAAGGCCCGAGCTGCACCCAGATGT
Source organism: Microbacteriaceae bacterium (assembly GCA_044239765.1). Taxonomy (GTDB): domain Bacteria; phylum Actinomycetota; class Actinomycetes; order Actinomycetales; family Microbacteriaceae; genus Conyzicola. Next base: position 13,293 of record JBIIAR010000004.1, on the reverse strand, counting down.
TGGCGCCGTTGACGGGCTTGAAGAACACGGGGATGACGAGCAGCACGATTCCCGCGAGGGCGAAGGTCAGCCGAAAGCGGTAGAGCACGCGGTGGTTGCGCAGCAGCACGATGACCACGATGGCCAGCACCATGGCGATCGAGGTCCAGGCGATCTGGCGCACCGAGGCCATGCCCCATCCCTCAAAACCCTTCGCGAGGTCGAGGCGGTAGATCATCGCGATACCGAGGCCGTTGAGCACGGTCGCGATGGGCAGGATGAAGGGGTCGGCATCCGTCGCAACCACGCGCAGGGCGATGTGCATCGCGAGCACGAGCACGGACAGCGCGATGCCGAGGGCCGCGAGGTTCCAGTCGAGGTGCCCGAGTGCCCCCAGCTGCACCAGCAGGATCGCACCGGCGTTGATGCCGCACGCGATGAGCAGCAGCAGCAGCTCGAGGTTGCGCATGCGCGACGGTGCGCGCAGCCGCAGGCGGATGCCGCCGGTGAGGGTCGGCAGCGGGCTCGCCTCGATCGCGGGGCTACTCTGCACTGTCATCGGCGAGCTGACTGACTATGCGTTCGGCGTCCGCGAGGCTGTCGGCGCTGATGGTGTCATCGAGGCGCTTCTGGTTGATTGCGCTGAGGTCGGTGACGACGATGTCGGTATCGCGATAGACCGACGAGAGCGAGATGGGCCCCAGGTCCTGCTGGATTCCGCGGTAGATGGCGACCGTGTTGTCGGAGGACGAGACGAAGTAGTGGGTCTGAGTCCACTGGTAGCCGACGATCGCCGCCGTAGCGAGGAATGCGACAAGCAGGGCGACGAGCACGATCGCGGTGATGCGTCGGCGTTTTGCCCGCTTGCCATCCTCGATGATGAGCTCGTCGAGAAACTCCTGCGATTCCGGCTCGAAGTGGCTGTCGTCGGGCTTCGTCGCCTTGAGCGGGTGCAGCAGCAGCGTCGGGATCCGCAGCGGCTTGCGTGCGACATCCCCCTCGAACGCGAGCGGCCCGGCCGCGGAGCCCACGGTCACCGCGGGGTGGTGCGCGGAGTCACCGCTGCCGTCGATATCGACGACGACGACGGTGACGTTGTCGGGGGCGCCCTGGTCGAGGCTCTCCTTGATGAGGCGCTCGGCGACCTCCTCTGCGTCGCCGTCGCCGGTGAGGGCGGATGCGATGCGGTCCTCGGCGACGTAGCTGCTGAGTCCGTCGGAGCAGAGCAGCCAGCGATCGCCGGGCTCTGCCTTCTCGACCATGGTGTCGATCTCCGGGGTCGCGTCGACATCGCCGAGCACCCGCATGAGAACCGAGCGGCGCGGGTGAACCGCGGCCTCCTCGACGGTGATGCGGCCGCTGTCGACGAGGCGCTGAACGAAGGTGTGGTCGCTGGTGATCTGGGTGAGGGCTCCGTCGCGCAGGCGGTAGATGCGCGAGTCACCGATATGGGCGATCGCGAGCTCCGACCCGACCACGACGAAGCCGCTCACGGTCGTGCCCATACCGGTCAGCTCGCTGTGGTCGAAGACCGTCTCGGCGAGCACCGAGTTGGCGCTGATGAGGGCGCCGTGCAGCGCGACCTCGGCCTCGGACGATGAGCTGAAGGGCCGGTCGACCGAGGTGACGTGCTTGATCGCCAGGGCGCTCGCGACGTCGCCGCCGGCGTGGCCTCCCATGCCGTCCGCGACGATGAAGAGGTGGGCGCCCGCGTAGCCGCTGTCCTGGTTGTTGCTGCGGATCTTGCCGACGTGCGAGACGGCCGCGCTCTTTGCCCTAGTGGCCATTCACCTACCGCCGAAGTTCAAAAGTGGTGGTGCCGATTGTGATCGGGGTGTTGAGGGGCACCTGGGTCGGCGTCACGACGCGGGATCCGTCGAGCAGCGTTCCGTTAGTCGAGTCTAGGTCTTCGACTATCCAGCCCCTCTCGGTGCGCAGCAGGCGAGCGTGGTTGGTTGAGGTGTAGTCATCGCGAATGACCAGTCCGGAGTCGCTGGAGCGACCGATCGAGAGGAACTCCTCCGGCAGGTCGATCTGCAGGCCCTCCTTCGCGCCGCCGGTGATGACCAGGCGGCTGGCGACGGCGGACTCCTGCTTCACCGGGGCGGCGCTGGGCCGCGCGGCCGCAGCAGCAACCGGGGCGGATGTCGCTACCTCGGGAAGCCGCCGAACGCGCTGCCCGAAGAGGTCGCTGCGCAGCGCGAACACGACGATGAACACGAACACCCACAGCACGCCGAGAAACAGCAGCCGAAGGATGAAGAGGGTGAGGTCCATCTACTCGGCCCCGCCATCCACACGCAGGTCAGAGAACTGGTCGACGTCGGCGGACTGCGCGAGAACGCGGAACACGATCTGGGTTCGACCGATCGTGATGACAGAGTCGGTGGGCAGCGGTGCCTTCGCGACCGGCTGCCCGTTGAGCTGGGCGCCGTTGGTCGAGCCGAGGTCGTTGACCTGGGCGCGGGTGCCGTCCCAGAGAACCTCGACGTGCTTGCGTGAGATCGAGGTGTCGTCGACGGTGATGTCGGCGTCGGCCCCCCGGCCGATGACCGTGCGCGACCGGGTGATCGGGTAGCGCTTTCCGTTGACGTCGAGCACCGGGGTCCAGGCGACGGTGCCCTTGACGTTCACCGAGGTGACCTCGAGGGTGCCCTCGCCGAGGGTGTCGGACTTCTGCAGCACGATAGAGATGCCGCCGGCGAAGCTGTAGCGCTGCGCGGCCGCGTGCGACTGCACCAGGCTGACGAGCTCGTCGATGAGGGAGTCACCCAGCCCGGTCATCCGCTCGTAGTCGCTGGGTGACAGCTTCACGGTGAAGCGGTTGGGAACGAGAATGCGGTCGCGAGAGACGATCGCGGCCTTGGTGTCGAGCTCGCGGCGGAGGGCGCTCGTGATCTCGACCGGCTGCAGACCACTCTTGAAGGTCTTGGCGAAGGCGCCGTTGACGGCGCGCTCGAGACCTTTCTCGAAGTTGTCCAGCAGGCCCACGGGTCTCCTCGATTGCTCGGCGGTGGTGAAAACGATGTTAGCCGGTGGTCGTGTGCGCCAGCCGCGCCGACGAGGTATATACGCCGCAAGTATGAGTGCTATTCTCGCTTGTTGGCATTTCGATGCCGACAAGTCAGCGCGAGTGGCGGAATTGGTAGACGCGCACGGTTCAGGTCCGTGTGTTCGTAAGGACGTGGGGGTTCAAGTCCCCCCTCGCGCACGTATGACAGCTATGACGTGGTCGACCGGATCGTGGAGCAATCCACCGGTCGACTTTCGTCTTTCCGGCGACGATCTGCTCGTCACCGCCGCCGAGGGCAGCGATGCCTGGCGGCACACCTCCTACGGCTTCGTGCACGAGTCGGAGCACGCGCTGCTCGCTCCCTTCGCGCAGAGCACCGCGGTCGAGGTCGAGTTCACGGCTGCGCTCTCTGCTCAGTTTGATCAGGCCGGACTCTTCATCCGCGCCGACGACGAGAACTGGATCAAGGCCGGCGTCGAGTTCGCCGACGGAACACCGCAGGTCGGCGCGGTCGTCACCCGCGGCAGCTCCGACTGGTCCGTCGCTCCTGTCGAGGAATGGCTGAACCGTCGCGTGACAATCCGGGCAAGCTGGGCGGATGACGCCGTCACCCTGCGCGCCCGTCGCGACGACGAGCCGTGGCGCCTCGTTCGCGTCGTGCCCTTTGCGGTGCCGGCGGCGCTCGCCGGACCGATGGTCTGCGCACCGACCCGCGCGGGGCTGACCGTGCGCTTCCACTCCTGGACCACGACCGACCCCGACGAAGGGCTGCACCCGTGAGCTTCAACGAGCGCATCATCGACGAGTTTCGATCCAACGGCGGCGTCACCGACATGTTCGGCTCCAGCCTCGTGCTGCTGCACACGGTCGGCGCGAGGTCGGGCGAGCCGCGGGTGCACCCGGTCATGTCGATCCGTGATGGCGAGAGCTGGCTGGTGATCGCATCCGCGGCCGGCAACCCGAAGAGTCCGGCGTGGTACTTCAACATCGTGGCGCAGCCGGCGATCTCGATCGAGACACCGGATGGCATGGTGGACGTGCTCGGCACCGAGCTCGACGGAGCGGAGTGGGACGCCGCCTGGCAGGGCTTCACCTCGCGCTCTGCCGCCTTCGAGCAGTATGTGCAGCGCGCCGAGGGTCGGCAGTTTCCGATCCTGCGCCTCAGTCGGCGCTGACCGCGAGCAGCGCCTGCAGCTGCGCACGCGCGGCGGCGTAGCGGCTGCGGGCGGTGGAGGCGCCGAGCCCGAGAATCGCTCCGGCGTCGGCCACGCCGAAGCCCTCCCAGTGAATGAGCCGCACCAGCTCGGCCTGCTCTGGAGCGAGTGCGGCGATCGCCTCTCGCACCTCGAGGCTCTGGTCGGTGTCGTGGGTCGCATCCGCGGTGCGCAGCTCGTCGCGCAGGGCAGCGGTGAACGCGCGGCGGCGGCGGGTGGAGCTGTAATGGTTGAGCAGCGTGTTGCGGGCGATGACGAACAGCCAGCGGCGCGCGCCCTCGGCGTCGACGGGCATCTGTCGGCGCTTGCGCCACGCGGTCAGGTAGGCGTCGCCGAAGAGGTCGGCGGCATCCTCCCGGTTGTCGACCCGACGCACGAGATAGGCGAGGATGTCGTCCTGGTTTGCGCGCAGCGCGGCTACTTGGGCTCGCACGTGGCTGTTCCCAACGTCGAGATCGAGTCGGTGGTGTACCCGGCGTCGACCGCAACCTCGATCATGCGGCGATCCGCGGTGATGGCCAGTTGCTCTGCCGTGCCTGTCTGCCCGGTGTGGAGCAGCCCCGGGTCGGGCCGCAGGTCGGTCCAGTCGTGATCCTGAACGAACTTCTTGATAGCGAGGTAGTCGGATTCCCGATAGTCGGGCTTGTCGGGCGCGGGCAGCACCACGATGCCGCCGATGCAGTGAAACTCGCCATCGACGCCGGTGATGTCCATCTCCCAGGCGTGGTCGTTCGCATTGCCGTTGAGGTAGTAGTCGATGACGTCGTCGAGCGCCCCGGTGCCCGCCGCGGCTGCCGTTCCACCGGCGAGGGAGAGCGCGGCAACTGCGGCGACGACGATTCCGGTGCGGGGCCGGCGGGTAAGCCGGCGGGTGACGTCGTGCAGCGTGGCGCTCGAGGCGACGCGCGGGGCGCTCGCCTGCAGTAGGTCGTCGAGATCGGTCATCAGCTGCTCCAGTCAATCGTGGTCTGACTTGCACATGTCGCGAGCGGGCAGAAACGTCCACGAGTCGGGTCATAGGTTCGGGTTACGGGTCGCGCGCCTGTCATGTGACCCGACTCGAGGTTCGCAAGCCCCTGCTGCACGCAGCAGCGAGTGTTACGTTCAGCCCATGACCCGCATTGCCGCGATCGCGCCGGTGCTGCCAGAGCACTCCTACTCGCAGGCAGAGATCACCGCAGCGATCGCCCCGCTGCTTGCCCCTGACCCCAAGCGCCGCCCACTGGTGGAGCGCATGTACGCCTCGTCGACGGTTGAGCGGCGGTACAGCGCGCTGCCGCTCGAGCAGTACCAGCACCTCGGCTCGCTGACCGAGACGAACGCCGCGTGGTTCGCGGCGGCGGTTGAGCTGGGGGAGCGCGCCGTGCGGGAGGCGCTGCGCACCGCCGACGTCGCGATAGAAGAAGTGGACCTGCTGCTGTTCACCTCGGTGACCGGGGTGAGTGCGCCATCCGTCGATGCGGTTATCGCTGAGCGCCTTGGCATGAGGTCCGACCTGCGGCGCTGGCCCAGCTTCGGTCTCGGCTGCGTAGCCGGTGCCACCGGGCTCGCGCGCGTCAACGACTTTCTCGAGCCGCGGCCAACGGGGGTGGCCGTGCTGCTCGCGGTGGAGTTCTGCTCGCTCACCCTGCAGCGCGACGACGAGTCGATCGCCAACTTCGTCGCGAGCGGGCTGTTCGGCGACGGGGCTGCGGCCGTGGTGCTGCTTGGCGACGATCACCCCAAGGCAGCCGGACCACGGATCACCGCCACGCGCTCCGCACTCATTCCCGGCACGGCCGCGGTGCTGGGCTTCGATCTCACCACCACCGGTTTCGAGATCGTGCTGACGGCCGAGGTGGCGGGAGTCATCGAGCGCGCGTTCCCCGCCGAGGTGGCCGCCCTGCTGCAGGGCCGAACGACTGACGGGCTCGCAATGGTCGCGCACCCCGGTGGCCCGCGCATTCTCGAGGCCTTCGCCAGTGCGCTCGAGATTCCCCGTGAGCGGTTCGCGCGCAGCTGGGCCTCGCTCGCCGCGAAGGGCAACCTGTCGTCGGCCTCGGTGCTGCACGTGCTCGCGGATACGCTCGAGGCAGGCGAGCAGAATGCGCTGCTCTTCGCGGTCGGCCCCGGGGTGACGACCGAGCTCGTTCTGCTGGAGGCTGTCGAATGATCCTGTACCTCGCGCTTATTCTCGCGACTGGCGCGGAGCGCATCGTCGAGCTCGTCATCTCGCGCCGCAACGCGACCGCGGCCTTCGCGAGGGGCGGCGTTGAGTACGGCTTCAACCACTTCCCTTTCATGGTCGCGCTGCACACCGGCCTGCTGCTCGCCTGCCTCGCCGAGGTCTTCTTTCTCGACAGGCCGTTCATCCCGCTGCTGGGCTGGCCGATGCTCGCGATCGTCGTGCTCTGCCAGGTCGGCCGCTACTGGGTGATCGCCTCGCTCGGCGAGCAGTGGAACACCCGCGTGATTGTCGTGCCCGGCGCCGGTCGCGTCGTCACCCGCGGCCTGTACCGCTGGTTCCGCCACCCCAACTACGTGATCGTCGCCGTCGAGGGAATCGCGCTGCCGCTCGTGCACTCCGCGTGGATCACGGCGATCGCCTTCACCGTGCTCAACGCCGTGCTGCTGCTGCGCTTTCGCATTCCGATCGAGAACGGCGCACTGCGAAGGCTGAGCGAGAATGCCTGACGTTCTCGTCGACGTTCTCGTGGTCGGTGGGGGCCCGGTCGGACTCGCCGCGGCCATCGAGGCACGCCTGGCTGGGCTCAGCGTCACCGTCGTCGAGCCGCGCGACGGCGCCATCGACAAGGCCTGCGGTGAGGGCCTCATGCCGGGGGCCGTGCCGCTGCTCGCCCGCCTCGGGGTTGAGCCCCGCGGCTTCGCCCTGCGCGGCGTGAGCTACCACGACGGTCAGCGCGAGGCAAACCACGCCTTCGTGACCGGCAGCGGTCTGGGCGTGCGCCGCACCACCCTGCACGCCGCGCTGCACAACCGGGCCGTCGAGCTGGGCGCCGTCTTCGTCTACGAGAAGGTCGACGGCATCCAGAACACGGCCGACTTCGTCGAGGCGGCCGGCATTCGAGCGCAGTGGATGCTGGCCTGCGACGGCCTGCACTCCACCGTCGCGAGGCTGGCCGGCCTCAGCCGCCCCGCGCCCGCAGCGCGCCGCCGATTCGGGCTTCGCCGGCACTACCGCGTCGACCCGTGGAGCGACCTCATCGAGGTGCACTGGAACCGCCTCGGCGAGCTCTATGTCACGCCGACGGCCGACGGCATGGTCGGGGTGGCGCTGCTCGCGAAGCAGGGCACGTCGTTCGACGAGGCCCTCGCGGCATCCCCCGCGCTCGCCGCGAGGGTGAGTGGCGCGCAGTCCGCGAGCGAGCTGCGCGGCGCCGGCCCCTTGCGGCAGCGCACCACCGCGCGGTCGAGCGGCCGCGTCATGCTGGTCGGCGACGCCTCCGGCTATGTGGACGCGATCACCGGCGAGGGCCTGCGCCTCGGCTTCGACCAGGCGCGGGCCGCGGTCGCCGCGATCACGTCGGGTGCTGACTACGAGCGCGAGTGGCGCCGCATCACCCGCGACTTTCGGGTGCTGACGAGCGGGCTCGCGTTCGTCGCGACCACTCCGCTGCACGCCGCGGTCGTGCCTCTGGCGAAGGCGCTACCCGGCCTCTACGGTCGCGCGGTCGAGTCCCTGGCCCGCTGACGCTGCGGCAAGCAGGGCGGTGAGCTCGTCGCGCACCCGCTCCAGCTGCTGCACGGGAACGCCGAGACGCTCGACGATCGTGCCGGGCACGGCGAGGGCGCGCGATCGCAGCGCCTCGCCCGCGGGGGTGAGTTCGATCGCGAGGGCGCGTTCGTCATCCGTGCTTCTTCTGCGGCTGAGGTAGCCGGCCTGCTCAAGGCGCTTGAGCAGGGGCGACAGGGTGGCTGGCTCGAGGTAGAGGGCGTCGGCGACGTCGGTGAGGGTGCGCGGGCTGCGCTCCCAGAGCGCGAGCATGACGAGGTACTGCGGGTGGGTGAGCCCCAGGGGCGCGAGCACCGGCCGGTAGAGGCCGATCACACTGCGGGAGGCGGCGGCCAGGGCGAAGCAGACCTGACGGTCGAGGGCGAGCGGGTCCATGCAGCCAGACTAGCGCTTGCCCTAATAGTTAGTACACTAACTACATGAGCAAGGTGAAAGTGCCGTGGTGGGATCGACTGAACTTCGCGCTGTACCCCTACCTTGGGCCGCCGAAGCTCGGCCCCTACGACCAGGAGCCGCTGCCTGATGCGGGCCTCAAGCCCTGCCCGCTGTGCGGCACGGCGATGAGCGAGCATGTGATGGACCGCGCTGAGGGCCGGCCCACCTACATGCGCTGTCCCTAGGCGAAGAGCAGTGCGGCGAGCTCGTCCGCGTTCGCGGCGACGCCGACCGTGCCCACCTGCTCAGCGGGGGAGCCATAGCCCCAGGTGACATAGATCGTGGGCACGCCGTGTGCGGCCGCACCCTCGACGTCGTAGCTGCGGTCGCCGATCATCACCGGGCGCGACGTGTCTGCCCCGAACGCGCGCAGGCGAATGAGGGCCTCCTCGACGACATCCGCCTTGGCGCTGCGCACCTCGTCCTCGGAGGCGCCGGTGAGCACGTCGAGGTACTGGATGACGCCGAGCGAGGTCAGCGCGATGCGTGCCAGCGACTCCGGCTTCGATGTCGCGAGCGAGAGCGCCAGCGGCGACTCGTGGATGCGCCTCAGAAGATCCGCGATCCCGGGGTAGATCGAGACATTGCCGACGCCGTGCGCGAGGTAGAAGACACGGTAGATGGCGAGTGCCTGCTTGGCCTCGAGCTCGGTCATGCCGGCGAGCCGCTCGAAGGACTCGAGGATCGGGGGGCCGACATACTCGAGAAGCTTCGAGGGGGAGGGAACGGGCATGCCCAGCTGCTCGAAGGTCTGGGCAAGGCAGGCGGTGATGCCCGGCGCGGAGTCCGCGATGGTGCCGTCGAGATCGAACAGCACGCAGGAGTATGGGGAGGTCATTGCTTCCAGCCTACGAGCCGGGGGCGCTAGCCTAGGGCCTGTGCCCCCGAACGGGGGCCATGAGAGGAAGGTCCCCGATGCCGGACGCCGACCCGACACCCACTGCCAGCCTGCACACGGCCGCGACGGTCTTCGCCTCGCTGCTGATTCCGCTGCCGCTGCTCGTGGGAACGCTCATCGAGGCTGGCCTGGACGCAGCCAACCCCGCGGATGTCGACGTCAGCCAGGACCTCGCCTACCTGCGCGAGCTGCTGGGCTTCAGCTTCGGATTCCTCGGGTTGCTGCTGCTCGTCATCGCCACCCTGATCGTGTCGCTCTACCGCCGTGAACGGCGGTTCGGCGCGATCGCGCTCCCGGTGACCATTCTCATAGTGCAGATCGTCGCCGGCCTGCTGCTGCTGGTGATGACCGGGGTCGTCGATTCGATCGAGGACGCCTACGTTCTTTCGCTCCCCTAGGGCCGCGCGCTACCCTTGACGCGTGGGAGCGCTCCCACGAGTCACACGAAGGAGTGGGATGTCTCGAGTCGCCGTTGTGGTGCTGCTGAGCGCAGTGCTTCTTGTGCCCACCGCCGCGGTCGCCGCGGAACCGGAGCTCATCGCGGGCGGCACCTTTGACGACGGCCACGCGCCATGGTGGACGACCCCCGACCTCATCGCCGACACCAGCACGGGCGCTCTCTGCGTTGACGTGCCCGGCGGAACACCGAGTGCCTGGAGCTCCATCGTCGGTGTGGACAACGTCGCCATCGCCGCGGGGGAGGACTACGACTTCTCGTTCACCGCGACCGGCGAGACGGATGCGCCCGTCGTCATCCGTGCGCTCGTGCAGCAGGCGGTTACCCCGTGGAACGCGACCTTCGAGGCGAATCCGGCCATCGGCGGCGCCGAGACCGAGTTTCACCTGCAGTTCACCTCGTCGCTCGACCTCCCCCAGGCGCAGATCGTATTCCAGATCGGCGGCGCCGACGCACCGTGGACCTTCTGCCTCGATGACGTGCACCTCGCGGCGGGGGAGCCAGCGGCGGCCTACGTGCCAGAGACCGGAACGCGCGTGCGGGTCAACCAGGTCGGCTACCTGGCGAGCGGACCGAAGCTCGCCACGCTCATGAGCGACGCGACCGAGCCAGTCGAGTGGACGCTGCGCTCGTCGGACGGCACGACCGTCGCCTCAGGCCAGAGCGACCCGCGGGGCGAGGACTCGAGCGCTGGCTCGGCGGTGCACGTGATCGACTTCACCGACGCATCAGCGACCGGCGATGGCTTCACCCTCGAAGCAGACGGTGAGACGAGCTATGCCTTCAGCATCGCCAACGACCTCTACGGCGAGCTTCGCTACGACGCGCTCAACTACTTCGGACTCGTGCGCAGCGGCATCGAGGTCACCCAGCCCGGGTACGAGCGAGCGGCCGGTCACCTTGACGTCGCGCCCAACCAGGGGGACTCCGCGGTCGGCTGCCAGGACCCGGTCGGGTACATGCAGAACTACACCTGCGACTACGAGCTCGACGTGACCGGTGGCTGGTACGACGCCGGCGACCACGGCAAGTACGTCGTCAACGGCGGTATCGCCGTCTACCAGCTGATGAGCCTCTACGAGCGAACGCTGACGGCCCCGACGGCGACGCCCGGCGCACTCGACGACGGCACCCTGAGCATTCCGGAGTCGGGCAACGGTGTGCCCGACGTGCTCGACGAGGCCCGTTGGGAGCTCGAGTGGATGCTGAAGATGCAGGTGCCCGCCGGTGAGCAGTACGCGGGCATGGTGCACCACAAGGTGCAGGACGACGGATGGACCGGCCTGCCGCTGCTGCCCGCCGACGATCCGAAGGAGCGCCAGCTGCACCGCCCGTCGACGGCGGCCACACTCAACCTCGCGGCGGTCGCTGCGCAGGGTTCCCGGCTCTTCGAGGACTACGACCCCGCCTTCAGTGCCACCCTGCTCGACGCCGCACGCAGCACCTGGGCTGCCGCACTCGCGACCCCCGACCTCTACGCGCCCGCGTCCGACGGCAATGACGGCGGCGGCCCCTACGACGACGATGACGTGAGCGACGAGTTCTACTGGGCAGCCGCCGAGCTCTACCTGACGACCGGGGAGGCCGTGTTCGAGACCGCGCTGCACGACAGCGCGTGGCACACCGGAGACCTGTTCTCGTACAACGGATTCAGCTGGGGCGACGTCGCGGCCCTCGGTCGCCTCGACCTCGCGACCGTGCCGAGCGAGCTCGACGACCGTGAGGCGGTGCGCGAGTCGATTGTCGCGCTCGCCGACCAGTACCTCGACAACCAGCGCAACACCAACTTCGGGCAGGCCTTCGCCCCGATCTCAGGCTACGACTGGGGCTCGAACAGTGCCGTGCTCAACAACCAGGTCGTCATCGCGACCGCCTTCGATATCACCGGGGCGGGGGAGTACTCGGCCGCCGTCATCGAGTCGATGGACTACCTGCTCGGCCGCAACGCGATGAACAACTCCTACATCACGGGCTACGGCACGGTGTACTCGAAGAACCAGCACAGCCGCTGGTTCGCTCACGCGCTCGACCCGTCGCTGCCAGAGCCGCCGCCGGGCACCATTGCCGGAGGCCCCAACTCGGGCTTCTCGGATCCCATCGCGATTCAGACCTTCAATGCCGGGTGCGCACCGCAGCAGTGCTATCTCGACGACATCCAGTCGTATTCAACGAACGAGATGACGGTCAACTGGAACTCCGCGCTCGCGTGGGTTGCCTCGTTCGTCGACGACCAGCGCGGCCTCGAGCAGGCGCAGGCCACCGTGGCGCAGGACTCGACCGTGCCGATCGTGATCGGTTCGGCCGCGGCGCTGCTCGCGGTCGGCACGGGCCTCGTGGTCTGGCGTCGACGGAGGCCCCGTGCCTGAGTGGTCAGAGGGACGCTGGTCGGTCGAGCCGGTCGCCACGGCGCGTGCCGGCGGCGACCTGCTGGTCACGGCTGAGAAAGGGTCGGATGCCTGGCGCGAGACCGCGCACGGCTACGTGACCGACAGCGCCCACGCGCTGCTCGCGCCGATGGAGCCTGACACCGCCGTCGAGGTCTCGTTGAGGGCCGACCTCACCGAGCAGTTCGACCAGGCGGGCCTCATGCTGCGGGCGAGTCCGACCGAGTGGATCAAGGCCGGCGTCGAGTACGCCGATGGTGTCTTCCAGCTCGGCACGGTCGTCACCCGCGGCACCTCGGACTGGTCGTCAGGTCCGGTGGACTGGGCGGGGCGCATTGTCACGCTCAGCGCGAGCCGCAGCGGCAACGCGGTCGTGATTCGAGCGCGGGTAGACGACGAGGAGTGGCGCACCATCCGGGTGGCCTGGGTCGACCCCCGCGTGGCCTATGCGGCCGGCCCCTATCTCGCCGCTCCGACTCGTGCGGGTCTCAGTGTGCGCTTCACCGGCTGGAGCACCGGCCCGGCTGACGCCGTCGTGCACCCCGACGGCCTTCCCTAGAACAGCCGGTGGTCGCTGTCGTCGAGTCCGCGCATCTCGTCGTAGTCGAGCAGAAGGCAGCGGATGCCGCGGTCCTGTGCCAGCGTGCGCGCCTGCGGCTTGATCTCCTGCGCGGCGAACACGCCCTGCACCGGAGCGAGCAGCGGGTCGCGGTTCATCAGCTCGAGGTAGCGGGTCAGCTGCTCGACGCCGTCGATGTCGCCGCGGCGCTTGATCTCGACCGCCACTGCCGCGCCGTTCGCGTCGCGGGCGAGAATGTCGACCGGGCCGATCGCGGTCATGTACTCGCGGCGCACGAGCACGTGGCCGTCGCCGAGGCGCTCGATCTGCTCGGCGAGCAGCTTCTGCAGGTGGGCCTCGACGCCGTCCTTCTGCAGCCCGGGGTCGATGCCGAGATCGTGCGAGGTGTCGTGCAGGATCTCGTGGATGCTGATCACCAGCAGGTCCGCCGTCTTCGCCTGCGCGACGCGCCAGATCTCAATCACGCCGGCTTCGGACTGATCGGCATCCGGCTCCATGACGGTGACGGTGCACGGCGGGCTCATCCAGTTGAGCGGCTTGTAGCTCAGCGAGTCGGTGTGCACGAGCACGCTGCCGTCGGCCTTGAGCACGAGCAGGCGG
>JBIIAR010000105.1:0-7728 GCA_044239765.1 Microbacteriaceae bacterium | reverse complement strand
GTTCCCGCCGCACGGCCCTCGGGCAGGGTCTTCTCAATGAGCGCCTCCATGCGCTGCTGCAGGTCGGCGGCGCGGGCCTCGCCCGAGTTGTGCAGCGTCACATCGATGAGGGCCGCGGAGTTCATGGCCTGCTGCTGCACAAGCTGCAGCACCTCAGCCAGGGTTCCACCATCGGCGACGAGCTGCTCGATCTCTGCGACGGCGTCGTCGAAGGCTGCGCCGGCAATCGCGCCTCGGGTCGGAAAGTGGCGGTAGAGGCTGCCTTGGCCCACTCCGGCGCGCTTCGCGATGGCGTTGAGCGGCGCATCCACTCCCTGTTCCGCGAAGATCTCGCGCGCCGCCTTGATCAGGGCCGCACGGTTCTCGGCGCCAGCGGCCGGACCGCGGTTCACGCAGTCACTCCCTCGACAATGCCGAGCAGCGCTGCCCCATACTGGTCGAGCTTCTTCTCGCCCACGCCGCTGATCGTGCCGAGCTCGGCGAGCGAGCCGGGCCGCGAGACCGCGATGCCCCGCAGGGTGGCGTCGCCGAAGACGATGTAGGCAGGCACACCCTGCTCGCGGGCTTCCTCCGCACGCCAGGCGCGCAGGCGCTCGAATAGGTCAAGCGAGTCGGCGGGCAGATCGACCGCGGCCTTGGACTTCGTGCGCTTGGCCACACGCTCAGGCTCTTTGCGCAGGCTGACCTTGCGGTTGCCGGTCAGCACATCCGCGCTGGCGTCGGTGATCACGAGCGTGCCGTAGCCGTCGGTGCTCGTGCCGAGCAGGCCCTGGGCGAGCAGCTGGCGCACGACGCCGCGCCACTCCTGCTCGACGAGCTCGGTGCCGAGCCCCCAGGTGCTGAGGCTGTCGTGGCCGTACTGCGTCGTGCGCGGGGTGGTCTTGCCGAGCAGGATGTCGATGAGGTGGCCAGCACCGAACCGCTGGTTGCGCTCACGCTTGAGCCGCACGATCGTCGACAGCAGCTTCTGGGCGGGGATGGTGCCATCCACGCTCTCGGGGGGCGTGAGGCAGGTGTCGCAATTTCCGCACGGCTCGGAGGACTGCCCAAAATAAGCGAGCAGTTGCACCCGGCGGCACTCGATGGTCTCGCAGAGCGCGAGCATCGCCTCGAGGTGGGTGCCGAGGCGACGGCGGTGCGCGTCATCGCCCTCGGACTGGTCGATCATGCGGCGCTGCTGCACGACATCCTGCAGTCCGTAGGCCAGCCACGCGGTCGACGGAAGGCCATCGCGGCCCGCGCGCCCCGTCTCCTGGTAGTAGCCCTCGACGCTCTTGGGCAGGTCGAGGTGGGCGACGAAGCGCACGTCGGGCTTGTCGATGCCCATGCCGAAGGCAATGGTGGCGACCATGACCACGCCGTCTTCGCGCAGGAAGCGGCTCTGGTTCGCCGCCCGCACCCGTGAGTCGAGACCCGCGTGGTACGGCAGCGCCGAGATGCCCTGGTCGACCAGAAACTGCGCGGTCTTCTCGACGGATGCCCGCGACAGGCAGTAGACGATTCCCGCGTCACCGGGGTGCTCGGTGCGCAGCAGCGTCAGAAGCTGCTGCAGCGGCTGGGTCTTCGGCTCGATGCGGTACTGGATGTTCGGACGATCGAAGCTGGCCACGAAGTGCTTCGCATCACCGAGGTCGAGGCGCCGCGTGATCTCTTGGTGGGTCACCTCGGTCGCGGTCGCGGTGAGCGCGATTCGCGGCACCGACGGCCACCGCTCATGCAGCAGCGACAGCCGCAGGTAGTCGGGACGGAAGTCGTGACCCCACTGCGACACACAGTGGGCCTCGTCGATCGCGAAGAGCGAGATGGTGCCGCGGTCGAGCAGGTCGGCGGTGCTCGAGACACCGAGGCGCTCCGGGGCGAGGTAGAGCAGGTCCAGCTCGCCGGCGATGTATGCGGTCTCGACGCGGTTGCGCTCCTCCGACGACTGGGTCGAGTTGAGGAACGCGGCACGCACACCCACCGCGGTGAGGGCGTCGACCTGATCTTGCATGAGGGCGATCAGCGGCGAGATGACGACACCGGTGCCGCGGCGCACCAGAGCGGGAATCTGGTAGCAGAGCGACTTGCCGCCACCGGTCGGCATGAGCACCAGTGCGTCTCCGCCGGCCATCACCTGGTCGATGATGGCGGCCTGCTCGCCCCGAAAGGAGTCGTAGCCGAAGACCTTGTTCAGCGTCTCGATCGGCGTCGAGTGCGGTCCGATGGCCACGCCCGCCGCAACCGCGACCGCACTCGTGCTCGCGGGCCGGTCAGGGGGCAGCGGAGCGTCGTAGAAGGGATCGTAGGGCGGTTCGTCGTCCCACGGCACCTCGTTGTCGGGGGGAGAGGGCGCGTCGGTCACGGTGTCGAGCTTACGAGCCGCCGGTGATACCGGCGGCCCGCAGCGGCAATCTGTTAGACAACGAGCACGTAGCTGGTGAAGCTCGTCGAGCCGGTGAACTGGTCGGTCTCTGCGAACTGCGCCGTCAGACGGTGCACCCCACGGGTGAGGTCGGTCAGCGTGATGGTGGCCTTGCCGCCGCTCAGCTGCGCGGTGCCGACGAGCACTCCGCGGTCGTAGATGTTGACCGTGCCGGTGGGCACCGCTCCGGCCGCAGCCAGAACCTGCACTCGGTAGTCCACGCTGCGAGCGCCCCCGACGATCAACCGGGTGGGCAGGGCAAGGGTAGCCGTCGTGAGCTTTGCCACAGCCTTCGCGGCGGTCTCGACGGTGAGCGAGCTGTGGCCCTCAGCTGCGGCGGTCACCGAGACCGTGATGCTGGCCCCCGCATCCGCCGTCGTCAGCGTGTACTTCGTGGCTGTCGCACCCTCGATCGGCGTGCCGTTGCGGTTCCACTGGTAGGTGAGGGTCGGGCTGTCGACCGACCACGTTCCCGTGCTGACGCTGAGCGTGCGGCCGACCTGGCCGGTGCCGCTCACCGACGGAGCGGTGACCACCGCGATCGGCGAGGTGACGGTGATCGGCACATCGACGGCGGTGCCGGTCTCTGGCACGCTCACCGTGAGCACGAGGGTGCCGGCCGGCGTGCCCTCGGGGATGGTGATGGTGACCGTGGCGCGGCCCACCTCATCCGTCGTGTCGACGATCGTCGGGTCGATGGCGCTCGACGCGAGCTGCACCCCGCCGGCACTGACAACCGCGGTGCCCGCGTTCGGCTCGCCGTTGCTGAACAGCAGCGACGAGAGCGTCAGGGTGACCGAGTCGCCGGTCGAGTAGCCATCGGCGTCTGCGGCGCTGAGTGAGACGCCGACGGAGCGCTGCGCGTAGTCCGGGCTGGCGACCGGGTTGGCCTCGAAGTAGTCGACCATGCTCTGCAGGTCGATCTTGCCGGAGTCCGCCTTGTTGGCGCCGAGTGCCAGCGTGGCGAAGTTGTCGCCCCCCGAGGCGAGGAAGGAGTTGACCGTGACCGTCACGACCTGGTCGGGTGCGATGACCGCACCGTCGAGGTAGAGCGTGCCGACACGGCTGCCTGCGGCTGCGAGCGGGTTGTAGGTGTACTCGAAGCCGCTCGAGACGCCGAGCTTGAGGAACGGGCGGCTCGACCCCGCGGGCTGCCACTGCTCCTCGAGCACCGACTTGAGCTGGGCACCGGTCAGCTGCTCGGTGACGAGCGTGTTGGCGAAGGGCTGCACGGCAGCCGCCTCGGCAAAGGTGACGTTGCCGTCCGGGTCAGAGGCACTGGATGACGCAAAGGCCAGGTTCGCCCGCAGCCCTCCCGGGTTCATCAGCGCAATCTGCGCGCCGGAGTCCGCCGTCGCCCAGAGCTGCACGTCGGCGACGAAGTTACCGAGCGTCGACTCTCCGCCGCGGTTCTCCGAGCCTGCTGCGGTCTGCTTCGCGCGGTTGAAGGGGGCGGTGATCTCGCCGACCTTCACGGCGCCGAGCTGCGTTGCGACCGCAACGGCATCCGCGACGATCTGCGCGACGGCCGGGTCGGGGGTGAACTTGCCGGCGAGCGGCAGCACCTCGGCCGAGATGCTGAGCAGCTCGCCGGTGGCGGGGTCTACCGAGATGGAGGTGTGGCTGAAGTTCTCGCCGTACTGGCCCGATGAGATGACCGGGCGAACGCGATCCGTTCCGGGAATGGCGATCTCGTGGTCGTAGGCGAGGTGCGTGTGGCCAGAGATGATGGCATCCACATTGGCGTTGGCGCCGGTGACGATCTGGCCGAAGGGTGAGGCATCGGTGGCGCTGGCGATATTGGTCGTTGCCGCACCCTCGTGAACGAGCAGCACGATCACGTCAGCCTCGCCGTTGGCATCGTCGCCATCGCTGAGCGTGTCAGCGACACGGTTGACCTCTGGCACGACCGGCTTGACCTCGAGGGTCTCAATGCCGGCGGGGCTGACGAGGCTCGGCAGCTCCTCGGTCATGGCGCCGATGAATCCGACGGTCACGCCCTCGAAGTCCTGCAGGTAGTACTCGTCGTAGGCCGGCAGCCCAGTGGCCCGGTCGTAGATGTTGGCGCTGAGGTAGTCCCAGTCGGCTGCGGGCAGGATGCGGTTGTCGACATCCGCCCGTCCTTGGTCGAACTCGTGGTTGCCGAAGGCGCTCGCGTCGAGGCCCATGCTGTTCAGCGCGTCGATCGTCGGCTGGTCCTGCTGGATGAACGAGGTGAAGGTCGAGGCGCCGATGAGGTCGCCCGCGCCGACGAAGACGGTGTTCGGGTTGGCCGCGCGGTAGGCGTTGACCATACCGGCGAGCACGGCCGCGCCGGCAACCGGTGGTGCCGCCTCGAGGCGGCCGTGAAAGTCGTTGACGCTCAGCAGGTCGATCGACACCGGGGTCTCCGCGGCGACGGCCGGGGTGGTGAGAGACGAGAGGGTGAGAACGAGAAGAGCGGTGGCAGCAACGGTTTTGCGCATGACTCGAGGACTCCTTGTGGGGGCGAACGACGTCGGGAATACCCCCCAATGGGGGTCGACTCATGGTTACACGATGCTCGCGATAAGTCGAGCCAGCCAGCGCCCCGTAACCTGAACTTCATGCTGTCTGTCGTCGTCGGTGTCGCGAGCGCTCTCGTCTACGGCGCCGCTGACTTTCTCGGCGGACTAGCGAGCAAGCGCATTGCCGCCGTGCGCGTCACCGCCATCACCAGTGCCGTTGGCCTGGTGATCATGCTCGTGCTGCTGCCCTTTGTCGGCGGCCGGCTCTCGGCAGACGCTGCCCTTCTGGGCGTGCTCAGCGGTGTCACCGGCTCGATCGCCATCGTGCTGCTCTACGCCTGCCTTGCAATTGGCCCGATGAGCATCCTTTCGCCGCTGACCGCCGTGGTCAGCGCGATCGTGCCACTGACGGCCGGGCTGCTGCGGGGCGAGACGCTCTCGACGATCGGCTACGTGGCCATCGGGATCGCACTCGTCGCGGTGGTGCTCGTGGGGTTCGTGCCTGAGCGCAACGCCGTTCGCCCGAGTCTGAAGGGAATCCTGATGGCCATCGCCAGCGGGGCGCTCATCGGCGGGTTTCTCATCATCATCGACCTGACACCCGACGACTCGGGGCTCGTGCCACTCGTGTTCAACCGCGGCACGAGCGCGGTAGTCATGTTCGGCGCGGTTGCGGTGCTGGCGCTCGCGAAGCGCGGTTCGGCTGGGTGGGCTGGCGGCATCCGTCTCGCTGTTGCCTGTGGTGTCGTCGACGCCGTGGCCAACGTCGGGCTGCTGCTCGGGCTGCGCATCGGCGAGCTCTCGATCGTCTCGGTGCTCACGGCGCTCTACCCCGCCGGCACGATCATTCTCGCCGCGATCGTGCTCAGGGAGCGCATCGCCATCGTGCAGTATGTCGGCCTGTTTCTCGCGATCACAGCCGCCGCCATGCTTGCGCTCGCGTGATGCCGCTAGGTTGTTGGTACGCAACTAGTTGATCCCCGAGCACTGGTGAAAACAATGACGGATACGCCTACCGCCGACGTGCCGGCTCGCCTCGCCTTCGCGACCGGACGCCTCAATCGCCGCCTCCGCAGCGCGGGTGGCGGCCTGAGCCACGGACTGCTCAGCGCCCTCGCCACGGTGCGCACCCACGGGCCCCTGCGGCTCGCCGACCTCGCGCAGCTCGAGACGGTCAGCGCGCCGTCGACCACGCGGCTCGTGGCCGAGCTCGAGGCGAAGGGCCTGGTCTCGCGCGCGACGGATCCGGACGACGGCCGCGCAATTCTCATCACCGTCACCGATCAGGGCATCGCCACGATCGCCTCCGCGCGCGCCGCCCGTGCAGCGATGATCGCCGAGCTGTTCGAGCCGCTCACACCGCAGGAGATCGCGAGCATCACGGCTGCCCTTCCCGCCCTAGAGAAGATGATCTAGTCAGTCGCTCTGCCGCTTCTTGTACCACTCGGTGAAGTCGCTCGCCCTGCCATCAGGCGCGAAGCGGATCACCCACAGGTTGTCGTAGACCTCGCTGCGGGGAGCCGCGTAGGTCGTCACCCCCTGCACGAAGGCGAGGGAGCCGTCGTCGCTGAGCACCTCGTAGTCGAAGGTGTACGCGGCGTCGTCTGCCCATTCGGCGAAGATGGCGTCGATGCCGCGACGCGGCTCGTCGTTGGGGGCGAAGCGGTAGGTCGCGTCGGCGGTGAAGAGCGCGCTGACGTCGTCACGCGCGTTTGAGGTCCAGGCTCTCTTGTAGCCCTCGATCCAGTCGGCTGCAGTCATGCATCCGGTCTACGCGCTGCGACCGACAATTCTCGCGTCGAGGGCTGCCTCGTCGTCGAGAAACCAGACCTGGTCGCCCCGGTTCGACTCCCAGACGAAGTCGCGCAGGGCGTCGCTTCTGGCCACGTGGGCGCTGATGTCACCGATGATCGCGATGCGCAGGCGGTAGTTGACGATCTTCTGCAGCACGTCGCCCGCCAGTAGCGAGCTCAGCTGAAAGAACGAGGGGTCGAGCCGGTCGACCGGCAGCGCGATGAGGGAGATGTTGCTCTCACCCCAGGTGGCTCCGATGAGGTCGTTGGCGTCATCCGCCTTCCTGATCACCGGAAAGTCGGAGTCGATGTGGAGAACACGAAAGCTGTCGGGGCCGGTGATGCGCATGCCCCCACTCTGCCGCACTGTCGCAAAACAGGAACGTGTGTGACGCACGTCAACCCCGGGGCCACACAACTGGCTATTACCGACCTGCAGTCACAGAGGTTCCTGTTTTACGACAGCAGACAGCAGAGGTGCCGGACCCCGTGGGGACCGGCGCCTCTGGCTAGCGATTACAGCGCGGCGAGCTCGTCGAGCAGCTGGTCGCCGGGAGCGACCATGTCGATCTTCGCGTCGATGTCAGCGCGGCCGAGCAGCTCGTCCATCTTGCGACGACGGCCCTTCGGGATCAGCGTGACAACCGTGCCGACCTTGCCGGCGCGACCGGTGCGGCCGGCGCGGTGCAGGTAGGTCTTGTACTCCTCGGGGGCATCCGCCTGGATGACCAGCGAGATGTCGTCGACGTGAATACCGCGGGCGGCGACGTCGGTCGCGACGAGCACGTTCACGCGGCCGCTGGTGAGCAGCTGCAGGTTGCGCGTGCGGCGCGACTGGTTAAGGTCACCGTGGAGGCTGGTCGCGGGGATTCCGGCGTCTTCGAGAAAGTCGCTCATCTCCTCGGCGAACGCACGGGTGCGGGTGAAGACGAGGGTCTTGCCAGCACCGGCAGCGAGCTGCTCGATGATCGCACGCTTGTCGCGCTGCTCGATGAGCAGCACGCGGTGGTCGATCGTCGACGAGGCCTGGTCTTCGCCGGCAACCTCG
>JBIIAR010000285.1:0-3382 GCA_044239765.1 Microbacteriaceae bacterium | reverse complement strand
GAAGTCGGCGAAGTCCCAGATCACGAGGCTGGTCAGCCCGCTGAAGCCGATGCGCGGGTACTGGCTGAGGGCGAGCAGTGCGGCGCTGAGTGCCAGCCCGAGCGCGAGCCGCGAGCGCCGTGCCCGCTGCTCCGCGGTGGGCACGGGCCGGGACGCCAAGGGCCGGTCCAGCGTAACGGCGAAGGCCAGCGCGGCGAGCTCGATGCTCGCGGGGCGCAGCCCGGCCTCGGTGGCGTCGCGGGCATCCGCCAGCCACTGCTCGCGGTAGCGGTCGCGAATCGCGGCGGGCAGGGTGCGCGCCGCGGCTCGAATGATGAAGCTCATGCGGTCACGACCGTCAACGCGCGTGCGCGAAAGCTCGAGATCGCGGATCGCGCGGCCGTCGCCCCGTCAGCCGTCAGCTCGTAGTAGCGACGACGCGGGCCGGTGCGCTCATCGTTCTCCTCCCAGCTGGAGGTGACCCACCCGCTCGCCTCGAGACGCTCGAGGATCGGGTACACACTGCCAGCAGGCCGCCCCGTCGCCTTGATGACGGCGAGGCCCCACGCCGGGCTCGTGGACGACTCCAGAATGCTGAGCACGTCGATGGTGGCGGCGGTGATGCGGGAGAGAGGCTGCATGAGGGTAACTCTAGCTATATAGAGATAGCCGCGCGCTCCCGTGTTCGGGGGTCAGACGTAGCGGCCGAGGTGCACGACGCGTCCCTCGTGCCGCACCTCGTTGAGTCCCGCGTCGAGGTAGACCTGCCGGCGCACCGCGTCGCTGTCGAAGACGGTTGCCGTCACGCGCGTGGCCTCCATGTCGCGCGCGACCTGGATGAGCGCCTTGAGAATGTCGACACCGTGCAGCTGGTCAGAGAGCCCGCCCGCCAGCTCGTAGCCGATGACCACCGCGCCGTCCGCGTCGGGCGGACCGGTGACTCCCGCACCACCGACGACGAGGCCGTCGATGCGACGACGCAGCTGTGCCTGCCAGTAGTACCTCGGCTGCGCCGACTGTGCCTCGACCAGATATGCCTCGAGAAAGTCGATCTGCTCGAATGACGGATAGTCTGACGCCCACTTCTCAGCAGGAAGGCGCTGCCGACGGATCACCCGCTCCGCCTCGTCGGCAGTCAGCAGATGCAGCTCGAGCTGGCCCGCACGAATCTCCACATCCTCAGGCTAGCCCCGCTGAGCGAGAGTTGTCAGAAGTCCCGCTGCCGTGCCAGCATCGTCGACCGTCACCACGAAGTTCGCGCCGTTCGAGCGCTGCACCTCGATCGCCGGTCCCGTGCGCGCGATCACGCCCCATCCGGTTCGGCCGAAGCGCACGCCCCAGCCGCCGAACTGCCCCAGTGCCGACACGTCGATGGCCGCCGCGGCCACGATCGTCTCGAGCGGGATGTCAAATCGCGGAAACCCGAACAGTCCCGTCACCGTGAGGCCCCGCTGGTCGACAACGACGCGCCAGGTGAGCATCGTGATGAGGGAGGCGACCACCAGCCCCACCACGAGCGTCGCCCACACCGGCAGTCCGACCACGGCGAACAGCACCGCGATGCCGACGATCACGACGATCGGGATCGCTATGACGCCCCGCGGCGACCGCGCGACCTGCGTCCAGTAGACCCGCTCCCCCGCGCCGATGCTCGCGGTGGACACCGTGCCACTGAGGCCAGCGGACTGCGGCAGACGCGGCGTCACCAGCACGGCGACCGCAGCGACAGCCAGCGCGACGACGAAGCCGATCAGCAGCCCGATCCATACCGTCGAGATCGGCACAGACAGCGGGTCGGTCACGCCGCGCTGGGCCAGCACCCCGAGCAGCATCGACAGCGACAGGAAGACACCGAACCAGGTGCTCAGCGCCACGACCGTACGGGCATACAGGCGGGAGGCGCCATGCCGCAGGGGTGCGAGCGAGAAGCCCGCGACGCCGAGAGTGAAGCCGGGCACCAGAAAGGCGACGATCGCGATGTACGAGCCGATGCCGTCCGTTCGGTCCACGCTGCCGTCGACGCCCCAGTGCACGGCGAGCGTGTCGGGCAGGCCCGGGGCCAGCAGCATGCCCGCGATGCTCGCGGCGGCGAAGACGAGCGCCGGAACCGTGACGAGAAGCAGGATACGAGCGGATGCGGTCATGAGTAGGCCTTCGTGATCATGGCGGTGAGGGTGGCGGGGGCAACTCCGAGGCGGCGGGCTTCGGCAACGAGAACGTCGACGTGGGTGGCGAGGTCGGCGATGGATGTCGCCCCGCCGGTGAGGATCGCGCCACGGCCGCGCCGCAGCTCGATGAGCCCCTCGTCGCGCAGCTGCTGATACGCGTGCAGCACGGTGTGCACGTTGACATCGAGCGCGGCGGCAAGCTCGCGGGCGGCAGGCAGCCGCTCCCCCGCGGTCGCCGCGCCGCTGGACGCCAGCTCGCGCACGCTGGCGGCGATCTGCTCGAACAGCGGCTCGCTGCTGGTGGTGTCGACCCTGATGAGCATGCCCTCATCCTATTGTTCTAGTTCAACTAGTACAACTCAGTCCGCGTAAAACAGGACGATGTGTGACAGGAGTCGACTGCGGAGCCAATTTTCTGACCGTTGGAGGCCCGAAACCACAGGATTTCCTGTTTTGCGACGCAGGGCGCACGCAGAACGCCCCTCGGCCGAAGCACGAGGGGCGTTCTGCGGCGAGACCTAGGCGAGCTCGTTCGACTCCAGCATCTCGGTGACGAGGGCGGCGATCGCCGAGCGCTCCGAGCGGGCGAGGGTGATGTGGCCGAACAGCGGGTGTCCCTTGAGCGACTCGATGACCGAGGCGACACCGTCGTGGCGCCCGACCCGCAGGTTGTCGCGCTGTGCGACGTCGTGGGTGAGCACCACGCGCGAGTTCTGGCCGATACGCGAGAGCACGGTCAGCAGCACGTTGCGCTCGAGCGACTGCGCCTCGTCGACGATCACGAAGGCGTCGTGCAGCGACCGGCCGCGAATGTGCGTGAGCGGCAGCACCTCGAGCATGCCGCGGTCGATGACCTCGTCGAGCACGTTCTGCGAGACAACCGAGCCGAGCGTGTCGAAGACCGCCTGCGCCCACGGGTTCATCTTCTCTGCGGCGTCACCGGGCAGAAAGCCGAGCTCCTGGCCACCCACGGCGTAGAGCGGGCGGAACACCATGATCTTGCGGTACTGCTGCTTCTCGAGCACCGCCTCCAGACCCGCGCACAGCGCCAGCGCCGACTTGCCGGTTCCGGCGCGGCCGCCGAGCGACACGATTCCGATCTCGGGGTCGAGCAGCATGTCGATCGCGAGACGCTGCTCGGCCGACCGGCCGTGCAGACCGAAGAGGTCGCGGTCGCCGCGAACGAGACGCATCTCGCCCTTGCCGGTGACGCGGCCGAGGGCGGAGCCGCGGTC
>JBIIAR010000313.1:0-3060 GCA_044239765.1 Microbacteriaceae bacterium | reverse complement strand
TGCACGAGACGCGAGTGCAGCTGCTCGTTGTCATAGAGCTGGGCCATCTGCTCGCTCGAGAGGTCGATGTCCGCCTGTCCGGTGTAGCCGGCGTCGACCGCGAGCTCAGCGCGGTACTCCTCGGCCTGCAGACCGATGGATGCGGCCTTGACCCGCAGCGGAAGGTCCTTCGAGACGACCGTGACCGCAAGCCCGTCGTTGGCCAGGTTCATCGCCACCGCGAGAATGCGCGAGTCGTTGTCGCCCAGCTGCAGGCCGGAAGGCAGCACCGACATGTTGGAGTGGTTGAGCTCAACGCGCAGTGAGCCGCCGTCGCCGATGGCGATCGGAAAGTCGAGGCGCTCGTGCTTGATGCGCAGCTCGTCGAGGTTGCGCAGCGCCTGGCGGGCGAAATAGCCGATCTCTGGATCGTTGCGCTTGGCCTCGAGCTCGGAGATGACGACGACCGGCAGCACGAGCGCGTGCTCGGCGAAGCGGAAGATCGCCTTCGGATCAGAGAGCAGCACCGAGGTGTCAAGAACATAGGTTCTCTCGGCGGTCGCGGCAGAAGCCTTCGACGAAGTCTGCTTCTGGTTGTTGAGCTCGGTCACGTCTGCTCCATCCCCGTGCGCTGCGCGCCCGGATCCAGTCTGCAGAGACGGCCAGTTGTGCTCACCGAAACGAACTTACGTGGCCGTCTCGACCGGGTTACTTACCCGGTGATCCGACCGTAGGCTCGCTCGCGAAAAGACGCGAAACGACACGCCCAACGAAACAAAGTGTTCAAACAGTGATCGCGCTGGCAAATCCGAGAAAGCTGGCGCGCAGCATGTCGAAGGTCTCCTCGGTCGTGCTCACGTGCGCGGCGAGCCGCACGGTTGCGCCACGACGGGTCGCCGTGACGCCGTGGTTGTGCAGCGATGCGGCGAGCACGGTCATGTGCTCCTCTGCCGGCTCGACGACGACGATTCCGGCGCGCTCGTTGAGGTTGCGCGAGGAGGCCACCGGAATTCCGAACTCGTCGGCGAGGTCGATGATGCGCCCGGTCGCCTCGATGATGCGGTCGTAGATCGCGGGCACGCCGACCTCGGCAACCTCCTCCAGGGCTGCGGCGAAGCGCCCCTGGGCGATCGGGTCGGGGTTGCTCACGCGAAACGCCCCGGCGCCGGACGCGGGGGGCGGCACCTCGTCGAGGGGCATCCCCTCTGCGGTGGTGGCGTTGAACCCCGACCACACGGGGGTGAGGCGGTCGATCGCCCGGTCGCTCAGTGCGAGAAAGCCGGTGCCCCATCCGGCCCTCGTCCACTTCTGGCCGCCCGACACGACGACGTCGGCGACCCCGTAGGGAACGTCGACGGCACCGAAGCCCTGAATGGCATCGACGATGAGCAGCCGGTCGCCGACAACCTGGCGGATGCCCTCGAGGTCGACGAGATAGCCGGTGCGAAAGTCGACGAGCGAGACGGCAACCGCGGTCACATCCGCGCCGAGCTGCTGCTTGACGCTTCCCGGCGTGACCGGGCCGTCGGCCTCGAGCCACTGGGTCTGCAGGGCGTGCAGGGTCTCCCCTGACCGCACGGCGGCGACGGTCAGCGACGGAAACTCGGCGGGTGAGAGCAGCACGGTTCCGGTGAGGCCGAACATGGTGTGCATGAGGCCGGAGCTGGTGTTCGGCTGAAAGGCCACGTGATCCGGCGCGAAGCCGGTGAGGGCGCTGACCGCCTTGCGCACCCGCTCGTCCTGCTGGTCGAGCACGTCGAGGCTTCCGAAGCGGCCACGGCCGAGCAGCTCGACGAGGGCCAGCTGCTCCTGCGCAGCGGTCTGCCCGATCGGTGCCTGGCGGGCGAAGTCGAGGTAGCCAGGCTCGTCGCTGAAGCGCAGGGCGTAGTCGTCGATCGACAGGGTCATTGGCCAAACCTCCTGGTGCGTCGGGCAAAGTCTCTGAGGGCGCGGAGAAAGTCGACCTCGCGCAGGTCGGGGCCGAGGGCCTCGACGAAGTAGAACTCGCTGTGGGCGCTCTGCCACAGCATGAAGTCGCTGAGCCGCTGCTCGCCCGAGGTGCGGATCACGAGGTCGGGATCCGGCTGTCCCCCGGTGTACAGGTGCTCGGCAATGAGCTCCGGGGTGAGGTCGTCGGCGAGGTTGTCGAGCGTGCCGCCCGCCTCGTTGTGGCTGCGGACGATGCTGCGCACCGCGTCCGCGATCTCGGCCCGGCCGCCGTAGCCGACAGCGAGGTTGATGTGCAGGCCGTCGTGTTCGGCGGTGTGCTTCTCGGCGGCGAGCATCTTGTCAACGAGCCCCTGTGGCAGCCCCTCGGTGCGACCGACGTGCTGCACCCGCCAGTTGCCGTGGTGCGAGAGGTCCTCGCTGAGGTCGGCGATGATGGCCGTGAGGTCGGCGAGCTCCGCCGGGGTGCGGTTGCTGAGGTTGTCGGCCGACAGGAGGTACAGCGTGACGACCTCGACGCCCAGCTCGTCGCACCAGGTGAGAAACTCGTGCATCTTCGCCGCGCCGGCGGTGTGACCGTGCGCGACGGTCTCAAGCCCGCGCTGACGGGCCCAGCGGCGGTTGCCGTCGATGATCATCGCAACGTGCTTCGGTCCGGTCTGCGTCTGCAGCCAGCGCTTGAGACGGTTCTGGTACAGCCCGTAGAGCAACCCGCGCCCGAAGGGAACCTGCCTGTCTTTCACTTCGCCTACGCTAGCCCAAAGCGGGCTTGAAGCTTTCTGAAAGTCGGCTGGAGTAGCCTGAGCGCATGACAGCTACCGAGTCGGAAAACGACTTCAAGGACGGCCTTCCGAACATCCCGCTGCTCGAGGATGCGGTGCTCAACCCAGAGCAGAAGCCCACCTGGCGCGGCTGGATTCACGCTGGCACCTTCCCGGTGGCGATCGTTCTCGGCGTCGTGCTCATCGTTCTCGCCGATGGCGTAGCAGCGAAGGTCAGCTCGTCGATCTTCGTGGCCAGCTCACTGCTGCTGTTCGGCACCAGCGCGCTCTACCACCGCATCAACTGGAGCCCTAGGGTCAAGTCGATCTTCAAGCGCATCGACCACTCGAACATCTTCCTGCTGATCGCGGG
>JBIIAR010000104.1:0-7766 GCA_044239765.1 Microbacteriaceae bacterium | reverse complement strand
ACCCTCGCCGCGGTGTCCGTTGGCGTCGTCGCGTCGCGTCCGGTCTCGTCCGAGCTGATCCAGCCAGAGAACTACAGCCGCGACATCGTGCTCTGCCTCGACGTCAGCGGCTCGATGGTCGACTACGACGCACTCGTCATCGAGGCCTTCGAAGAGCTCGTCAGCGAGTTCGACGGTGAGCGCATCGCCCTTGTGCTGTGGAACAGCTCATCGGCCCAGGTCTTTCCGCTGACCGACGACTACGACTACCTCGCCAACCAGCTCGCCAGCGTGCGCGAGAGCATGGAGGGCGCTTACGACTCGGACTACGGCGGCTACAACTACTGGAACGGCACCCTCGTCGCAGACGGCGCGTCCCTCATCGGCGACGGCCTCGCCTCGTGCGTGCTGCGCTTCGACCGCGTCGAGACAGACCGCAGCCGCACCATCGTGCTCGCCACCGACAACGTCATCAACGGGGAGCCGCTGCTGACCTTCGAGGAGGCCGCTGACTTCGCCGTCGAGCGCAACGTCAAGGTCTACGGCATCAACCCGCTCGAAGACACGGCGCCGCGCGAGGCAGAGGAGTTCGAGGAGCTCGTCGACAAGACCGGTGGCGGCTACTACACGCTCGATGACCCCGACGCGGTCTCGAGCATCGTCGACGGTGTGCTCGAGGACCAGGCGAGCGAGTTCGAGTCGACTCCCGTGCTGCAGTTCACCGACATCCCCGGCTCTGCCTTCGGGTGGGCGGTCTTCGCCTTCCTGCTTCTGCTGGTGATCGGCTGGAGGGTGAAGCAGTGACCTTCGAACCCATCGCGCCGCTGGGCGGCGCCATCTTCGTACTTCTCCTCGCGCTGGCGTTCATCGTCACGACGACCGTGATCAGCAAGGTGAAGCCGCTGAGTGCGATTCGCCGCGGCCTCACCGCCGTCGCGCTGTTCTGCGTGGCGATCGGCCCCGGCTACTACGGCCCAGCGGAGAAGACCACCTACACCTCGAGCAACGACGTCTTCATCGTGCTCGACACCACGGGCAGTGTGTCTGCCGAGGACTGGAACGGCACCAACACCCGCCTCGAGGGCATGCGCAGTGACATCGACCAGATCGTCGAGCACTTCGCGGGGGCCCGCTTCAGCCTCATCACCTTCGACGCGGTCTCGCTCGTTCGCGTGCCGCTCACCCGTGACACCAATGCACTGGTGTCGGCGATGGAGGTCGTGCAGCCGGAGATGACGCTCTACTCGCACGGCACGACGGTCAGCGAGCCGCGGGAGCTGCTGGCCGACACCCTGGAGGCCGCGCAGGAGGCCTACCCCGAGCATCGCCGCATCGTGTTCTACCTCGGCGATGGAGAGCAGACCGCGGCAGAGAAGCCCGAGTCCTTCGCTGACGCGGGGGAGTTCACCGGTGCTGGCGTCGTGCTCGGCTACGGCACGGAGCAGGGCGGCAAGATGCTCGCCAACGCCGGCCTCTACGCTGACGATGACGACGAGCCGGAGTACATCCAGGACCGCTCGTCGTCGCCGTACAAAGACGCCATCTCGGTGATCGACGAGGACAACCTCAGGACCATCGCCGAAGAACTCGGCATCAGCTACGCGCACCGCACGTCGCCCGGCGCGATCCCCGGTCTTGACGCGATCGAGGACACCGCGGATGAGGCCCTCACCCAGCAGGAGGCGCGCACCGTCATACCCCTGTACTGGGCGTTCGCGCTGGCGGCCTTCGTGCTGCTGCTGTGGGAGGCCGCATCCGTCGCGGTTGCCATCGTCAACTCGCGCGGCATGGGGAGGCGCCGCTGATGGCCTCGTCAACCGAGGCGTCGCGCAGGCTCGCCACGATCATGCGCATCGTGTCGTTCCCGATCGTGCTCGCCCTGCTGGTCATCGCGGTCAAGTTCATCGCGATGTCGATCATCGCGGCGATGGCTCTCGCCGCCTTCGACGACGGCGACTACGAGAAGAGCGCCGAGTACTCCCGCTGGAACCTCACCGCCAACGTGATCGAGCCGCACAAGGCGCACTTCAACCTCGGCACGGCCTACCTCGGGCTCACGCTCTACCAGGAGGCCCGCGACGAGCTCGAGACCGCACTGGAAACAGCTCCACTGCCCGACTCCTGCGATGTGCGCCTCAACCTCTCGTATGCCATCGAGGGGCTGGGCGATGTGGCCAACGGCGCGGGCGAGTTCCAGACGGCGGCAGACCTCTACAACGAGGCCATCGTCGTGCTGCAGGAGGCCGACGAGTCGTGCCCGCCGAGCGACGAGCGCCAACAGGATCTGCAGGAGAAGGCCGACCAGGCCCAGCAGAACGCCGACGAGCAGAGTGACCCGCAGGGCGGCCAGAACCCGCCAGATCCCGGTGACGACCCCGACGACACCGAGGGCGACACCCCGATCGACAACCTCGAGGATCTTCTCGACGAGGCGGCTGAGGACAAAGAGGAGAACGACGCTGCTGACCGCGCGTATGACAACCTCGATGACTTCGCCTCCAAACCGTGGTAACTCGCGCCCGTAGACTTGCGAGGTGTCAACACGCCTCTCCCAGCTCTTTGTCCGCACCCTCCGCGAGAACCCGGTCGACGCCGAGGTAGCCAGCCACCGCCTTCTGGTGCGCGCCGGCTACATCCGCCGTCAGGCTCCGGGCGTGTTCGCCTGGCTGCCGCTGGGGCTGAAGGTGCGTCGCAAGATCGAGAGCATCATCCGTGAGGAGCTCGAGGCCTTCGGCGCGCAGGAGGTGCACTTTCCGGCGCTGCTGCCCCGTGAGCCCTACGAGCAGAGCGGCCGCTGGACCAAGTACGGCGACGGCATCTTTCGCCTGAAGGACCGCAACGGCGCCGACTACCTGCTCGCCCCGACGCACGAGGAGGTCTTCACCCTGCTGGTGAAGGACCTGTACTCGAGCTACAAGGACCTGCCGCTGTCGATCTACCAGATCCAGGACAAGTACCGCGACGAGGCGCGTCCCCGCGCCGGCCTGCTGCGCGGCCGTGAGTTCTCGATGAAGGACAGCTACAGCTTCGACTACACCGACGCTGGCCTCGACGAGAGCTACCAGCAGCATCGTGACGCCTACGAGCGCATCTTCACCCGCCTCGGCATGGAGTACGCGATCGTCAAGGCCGACAGCGGTCTCATGGGCGGCGCCCGCAGCGAGGAGTTCCTGCACCCCACCCCGGTCGGCGAGGACACCTATGTGCGCTCCACCGGCGGCTACGCCGCCAACGTCGAGGCCTTCACGACCGCTGCCCCCGAGGCGGTCTCGTGGGAGGGTCTGCCCGCTGCGCAGGTGCACGACACCCCCGACACCCCGACGATCGAGACCCTCGTCGCTGTCGCGGCCGACCTCTACCCCGATAAGGGCTACACCGCGGCCGACACCCTCAAGAATGTCGTGCTCGCGCTGACCGACCTCGAGGGCAACCGATCGCTCGTCGTCGTCGGCATCCCCGGCGACCGCGGCGTCGACCTCAAGCGCGCTGAGGTCGCCTTCGCGCCGAACGACGTCGAGCCCGCGACCGAGGCCGACTTCGTCAAGAACCCCGGCCTGGTGAAGGGCTACATCGGCCCGAACTTCAACGCGAAGATTCCCTACCTGCTCGACCCCCGGGTCGCAGACGGCACGGCGTGGATCACCGGCGCCAACGAGACCGGACGCCACGTCTTCGGCCTCGTCGCCGGCCGCGACTTCGTCGGCGAGGGCATAGTGCAGATCGCGGACGTCGTCGCCGGTGACCCGGCTCCCGACGGCTCCGGCCCGATCGAGCTCGCCCGTGGCATGGAGATCGGCCACGTCTTCCAGCTCGGCCGCTTCTTCGCCGAGACCCTCGGCCTCAAGGTGCTCGACGAGAACGGCAAGCTCGTCACCGTCACGATGGGCTCCTACGGCATCGGTGTCACGCGCCTCATGGCGGCCATCGCAGAGAGCAACAATGACGAGAAGGGCCTCATCTGGCCCGAGAACATCGCTCCGTTCAATGTGCACGTCATCGCCGCTGGTCGTGACGAGGTCATCTACGAGGTGGCGGAGTCCCTGGTGGCGTCCCTGGAGTCCGTCGGTCTCGACGTGCTCTTCGACGATCGACCCAAGGTCTCGCCCGGTGTGAAGTTCGGCGACGCCGAGCTGCTCGGTGTTCCGCAGATCATCATCGTCGGCCGCGATGCCGCCGAGGGAACCGTCGAGCACTGGGACCGCCGCACGGGGGAGCGCACGCCGGTGGCCATCGCAGAGGTCGCGGCGAAGCTCGGTCGCTAGCACCAGAAGCGATAGCACGGGAGGACGGGTCACGAAGACTCGGCTATCCTTGGTGATGCGCCGCGCGGCTGACCGCGCGGCTTCAATCCAGAGTTTTCACAACCACATATCGGAGGCCCTCAGTGGAAATCGACCTGAGCGTACTGCGACTCATGGAGCGTGAGCGCGAGATCCCGTTCGAGGAGCTCGTGCAGATCATCGAGCAGGCCATTCTCACGGCCTACCTCAAGCACAGCGGCGAGAGCGACCGCAAGGCGGGCGAAGGCGTGGCCTCGCAGGCACGCGTCGTGCTCGACCGCAAGACCGGCAAGGTCACCGTGTTCGTCGCAGAGCACGACGACGAGGGCAACGTCATCGGCGAGGCCGAGGACGTTCCTGAGGACTTCGGGCGCATCGCCGCCTTCGCCGCCAAGCAGGTCATCAACCAGCGTCTGCGCGACATCGGCGATGACAAGGTGCTCGGCGAGTTCAAGGGGCGCGAGGGCGACATCGTCGCCGGCGTCATCCAGCAGGGACCCAACCCGCGCATGATCCAGGTCGACCTCGGCACCATCGAGGCGGTGCTGCCGCCCGAGGAGCAGGTGCCCGGTGAGAACTACGCGCACGGCACCCGCATCCGTGTCTATGTGACGAGTGTGGCCCGCGGAACCAAGGGCCCGCAGATCACGGTCAGCCGCACCCACCCCGCACTCGTGCGCAAGCTCTTCGCACTCGAGGTTCCCGAGATCGCCAGCGGCCTCGTCGAGATCGTCTCGCTTGCCCGCGAGGCCGGCCACCGCACCAAGATGGCAGTTCGGGCGACCGAGCCGGGCATCAACGCCAAGGGCGCCTGCATCGGCGAGCTCGGCCAGCGCGTGCGCGCGGTCACCGCGGAGCTCAACAACGAGAAGATCGACATCGTCGACTACTCCGAGAACCTGGCGACCTTCGTCGCGAACGCGCTGTCGCCGGCCAAGGTGTCGAGCTCCTTCATCATCGACGAGTCGCTCAAGGCCGTGCGCGCGCTCGTTCCCGACTACCAGCTGTCGCTCGCGATCGGCAAGGAGGGGCAGAACGCCCGCCTGGCTGCCAAGCTGACCGGTGCTCGCATCGACATTCAGCCGGACAGCATCCTCGAGGACTAGTGCCGCCCGTCAGAACCTGCGTTGGCTGCCGCGCGCGCGCAGAGCGCGACGCGCTGCTGCGGGTGGTTGCTCGCGACGGGGAGCTTGCCGCAGACCCGGCAGCCGCACTGCCGGGACGCGGTGCGTGGGTGCACCCGACCACGTCGTGCGTTGAGGCAGCGATCAAGCGCAAGGCCTTCGGCCGAGCGCTGCGGGTGACAACGCCGCTTGACGTGGCACAGCTGCGAGTCTTCGTGGAGGCGCCTGTTCTGCCAGCGGAGTAGGGGTAACATGGAAGGCGCAAGAACGTGCCTCGGTTGCCGTCTGCGCTCCGACATCCCCTCATCACGAGATTTGTCGCGACCACGTGACCGCGGTTTTGCACTGGCTGGGGAGTCATCTGACTCCCCTCGAAGAAATGGCTGATTGACACATGGACAACTAATGAGCGGCTCGAAATGAGTTCCGTCCACTAATCGTCTGCTCCCGTCCGGGTGCAGACCCAGACAGGAGAATTGTGGCCAACCCACGCGTGCACGAGATCGCAGCTGAACTCGGCATTGAAAGCAAGACCGTTCTTGAGAAGCTCAAGGACATGGGCGAGTTCGTCAAGGGACCGTCCTCCAGCATCGCACCGCCCGTCGCCCGCAAGGTGAAGGCAGCGCTCGAGGCAGACGGCGTCAAGCCCGCTGCCGCACCCAAGGCTCCGGCGAAGGCCGCCGCCCCCAAGCCCGCTGCTGCCCCGACCCCGGCGCCCGCGCCGGTCGCCGAGGCGCCGCAGTACGACGACGAGGCACCCGTTGTCGCGCCGCCGCTGACCGTCGCAGAGCGCCAGGCCCAGGCCGAGGCTGCCGCCGCGAACCCGGCTCCGGCTGAGGACGCCGCGCGCCCCAGCACCCCGCGCCCCGGCAACAACCCCTTCGGCTCGAGCCAGGGCGCCGCACGCCCAGGCATCCCGCGTCCGGGCAACAACCCCTTCGCGTCGAACCAGGGCATGCAGCGCCCCGGCCAGTCGGCCACGGGCATCCCGCGTCCGGCCGCACCCCGTCCGGGCGCTCCGCGTCCCGGCGGCCCCGGCCAGGGCGGTCGTCCGCAGGTGACCGGCCAGCGTCCTGCACCCGGTGGCGGCTTCCGCCCGGGTGGCGCCGGTGGCGGATTCCGCCCCGGCGGCGCTCCCGGTGCAGCCGGCGCTCGTCCCGGTGCCCCCGGATCCAACTTCGGCCCGAACCGCCCGCCCGCAGGCGGACGCGGCCGTGGCCCCGGCGGTGGAACCGCTGGAGCTTTCGGTCGCGGTGGCGGCAAGAGCAAGGCCCGCAAGTCGAAGCGCACGAAGCGCGCCGAGTTCGAGCTGCGCGAAGCCCCGTCGCTCGGTGGCGTCAGCGTTCCCCGTGGTGACGGCAATACCGTCATCCGTCTGCGCCGCGGCGCGTCCATCACGGACTTCGCCGACAAGATCGACACCAGCCCCGGCAACCTCGTCACCGTGCTCTTCCACCTCGGCCAGATGGCCACGGCAACGGAGTCGCTCGACGAGGCCACCTTCGCCATCCTCGGCGAGGAGCTCGGCTTCAAGATCGACATGGTCAGCCCCGAGGACGAGGACCGCGAGCTGCTCGCCGGCTTCGACCTCGACCTCGACCAGGAGCTTGAGGACGAGTCGGATGAGGACCTCGAGATCCGTCCGCCGGTCGTCACGGTCATGGGACACGTCGACCACGGAAAGACCAAGCTGCTCGACGCGATTCGTCAGGCCAACGTTGTCGCCGGTGAGGCGGGTGGAATCACCCAGCACATCGGTGCATACCAGGTCATGACCGAGCACGAGGGCATCGAGCGCGCCATCACCTTCATCGACACCCCGGGTCACGAGGCGTTCACCGCCATGCGTGCACGTGGTGCGCAGGTGACCGACATCGCTATTCTCGTGGTCGCCGCCGACGACGGCATCATGCCGCAGACGGTGGAGGCGCTCAACCACGCGCAGGCAGCAGATGTGCCGATCGTGGTCGCCGTCAACAAGATCGATAAGGACGGCGCCAACCCGGCCAAGGTGCGCCAGCAGCTCACCGAGTTCGGCCTCGTCGCCGAGGAGTACGGCGGAGACACGATGTTCATCGACGTCTCGGCGCTGAACAACATCGGTATCCGCGAACTGCTCGACGCCGTGCTGCTCACCGCAGACGCCGGACTCGACATGCGCGCCAACCCGAACAAGGACGCCCGCGGTGTTGCTATCGAGGCGAAGCTCGACAAGGGACGCGGCGCCGTGGCGACCGTGCTCATCCAGTCGGGAACGCTCGAAGTCGGCGACCCGATCGTCGCCGGTACCGCCTACGGCCGCGTTCGCGCCATGTTCGACGAGAACGGTGTTCCCGTCGAGTTCGCGACCCCGGCCCGTCCGGTCTCGGTTCTCGGTTTGACG
>JBIIAR010000102.1:0-7792 GCA_044239765.1 Microbacteriaceae bacterium | reverse complement strand
CAGCTGCCCGCTGATCGTGCCGAGGGTGAGCAGCAGCACGCCGGTCGTGCCGACGACCGCGGCACCGAGCCCGATGAAGAGCACGCCGATCGAGCCGCCGACGTAGAGCACCGGGTTCGCCGGAAAAGCCTGGGGCCACCCGTTGATGGCGGTGTGCACGATCGCCGCGACCACGAGCACCGCCGTGCCGACGACGAAGTTGCCGAAGGTCGCGGTCAGCACCGAACCCGACACCCGTCGAATCTGCCCGTTCACGCCCTGCTGCCAGGCGATGCCGAGGCCGGCCGCGAAGGGCAGCAGAAACAGCCACGGATTCGACTCCCCCGCGAACTGCGAGCTCGCCGCCACCGCAACGGCCGCCAGCGCGAGCGCCGCGCCGATCAGTCGTTGCTTTGTCAGAAACCGCGGTTCGACATGCCCGAGGCCGATGCGGTCGATGATCACCCCGCTCACCGTCTGCCCGCAGACGATGCCGATCGAGAACAGGGCGACCCCGAGCGCCGCGCTCGCGAGCCCCTGGGTGAGCACGAAGAAGCCGCCGGCTGCTCCCCCGACGGCGTAGAACCACGGGATCTCTCTGGCTTTGATTGCGCTCAGTGTTGTTGCGATGCCGACTCGTCCGCTTCTCACGAACAGCAGAGCAAGCGACAGGATGATGAGGCCGCTGCCAAAGCTGATGACGGCGCCGATGTAGCCGTCATTCAACTCCGCCCCGAGCTGCCCGTTGATGCGCGACTGCGTTGCCACGCCCGCTCCGCACGCGACGGCGCCGAGCACGGCGAGGGGGAGGGTTCTGCGCTTGCGGGGCCCGGCATCCATCCCGTCTATTATTGAGGGGTTTCGCCCCCTTAGCTCAGTTGGCCAGAGCACCGCTCTTGTAAAGCGGGGGTCGTCGGTTCGAATCCGACAGGGGGCTCGCTAAGAAAACATGAATGACTTCATGTTTTCTTACGAGCCCGCATGAGCAGAGACTCTCGCTCGATCAAGTCGCGCCCCGAGAGCGAGCCCGCTGTTGCCTCGCCTTCACCCCAGTTCCGCCGAAGCCTCCTCCGGCCCGGCCGGTGCAGCATCCTCACGCCGTTTGCGCGTCACCAGCCACGACCCCGCCAGCACCAGAGCAAACCCGACGATCGTCCACACAGTGACCTTCTCTTGCAAGAA
Source organism: Microbacteriaceae bacterium (assembly GCA_044239765.1). Lineage (GTDB taxonomy): Bacteria > Actinomycetota > Actinomycetes > Actinomycetales > Microbacteriaceae > Conyzicola. Next base: position 6,631 of record JBIIAR010000102.1, on the reverse strand, counting down.
GATCACCCCAGCCACGATCGCCACCGCCGGGTTCACATACGTGATGGTCGTCGCGCGCACCGGACCGATCTCGCCGATGAGGCCGACCATGAGCAGAAAGGCGAGGGCGCTGCAGACGACGGCGAGCACGACGATGGCAACGACGACAGAAATGGACGGCCACTCCGTCGGCCACGCCCCGGTCGCCAGCACGAACGGAACGTACGCAATCGCGGCCCCGGCCAGCGACACCGCAACCACGCCGACGCCGGGCAGCTCCGGCACCCACTTCGAGAGAATGGCGGGCCCGAGCGCGTAACCCACCACGACGACAGCCATCTGGGCGACAGCACCGAGGTCGGATCCCCCGATATCGAGGCCGACCAGGGCGGCGACGCCCACCATCCCCACTGCGATTCCGGTCCAGTTGAGCCCCGACAGCTTCGCCGGGCGACCAAGGAGAAACGCCACGGCCACACCCGCGAGCGGGACCGCCGCGAGCAGCAGCCCGGCGGTCGAGCTCGAGAGGTGCTGCTCGGCCGAGCTGAGGAAGTACCACGGCAGCACGATCTCGACGACCGTGTAGGCGAGCATCGGCTTCCAGCGCCGCAGCACGGGAGCCACCTCGCGCCGGTACAGCGCGAGTGGAAGTAGCAGCACAGCGGCGAGCGCAGAACGCGCCAGCACGACCATCGCCGGCTCGAGTTCGCCAACCGCGATCTTGATGAACAGGTAGGGGATGCCCCAGGCGACGCCGAGAGCGAGGAAGAGGATGATGCCGCGGCGAGTCATGTGCTCATCCTGTCGCGCGCTACCGACGCGTTTTGCAGGGCCGGCAGTTTCTTGTGGGTTGGTGGCCGAAACTACAACAATGGATTCATGGCAGCGACATCGGCAACCCCCGACGTGCGGCGCTGGATGGGCATCTCTGCCTTCGCCGTCGCGATCTTTCTCGCGATCGAGTCGATCACCAAGCTGACAACCGGTCGAGCACCCGAGCTCGACGACTCCGAGGGCCTGATCGCCCACACGCAGGAGACGATGGTTCAGGCGATCATCGTCATACTCGCCGACACCTTTCTCATGGCCTTTCTGATCGTCTTCCTGGCCGCCTTTCGTCAGCTGGTCACCAAGTCTCGACCGGACATCGCGTGGATCGCCGACATCGGCTTCGGGGCCGGTCTGGTCTTCGTGGCCGTCACTCTGGTCGGCGACGCGATGGACGGCGGGGCAGCTCTCGATGTGATGGGCGGGGCGAGTCCTGATGCCTCCGTGATCCGCGCTCTCAAAGAGGGGCACGCCATCATGTTTGGCTCGACGGGCGCGGTGCTGCTCGCCCTCGTGTGCGCCACCGCCGCGTACCTCAGCTTCGCCACCGGTGTCGTGCCGCGGTGGACGGCAATCTTCGCTGTCGTCACTGCCCTGTCCAACCTCGCCTGGGCCGTGGTCGGGTTCAACGGCACCTCGCCCAACGCGTTCTTCTCTGTCGGCGGTTTCGGCAACGCGATACTGGCAGTCTTCCCGTGGCTGCTGTGGGTCATCTTGGTCGGCATCACGACGGTGCGCGGCGCCCGCCCGGGCGACTCGAAGTCGGGCACCCCCGCCTAGCTACTGCGGCGGCGGCAGAAACGGCCGCAGCTCCACCTTGCGGTTGCACGCCTTCGACCCCTCAGCGGCAAGCTCGCGAGCCACCTCGAGAGAGGGCACGTCGATGATCCAGAAGCCGACCACGAACTCCTTGGACTCCACGAAGGGCCCGTCGGTCACCAGACCCGCCGAGGCCCGGTTGTCGAACACGGTGGCCGTTTCGGCATCGGGAAACCCGAGACCGCCGGCGAACACGAGGTAACCGTCGGACTTCATGCCGTCGTTGAACTCGCCGATGGCTGCCATCTCGTCGTCGGGGGCGAGACCGCGGGAGTCGTGGATCACATTCATCAGGTATTGCATCGGTCAATCCTTTCGTTTACCCGAACGACGAACAAGGTCAGCCCATTTCGACAGCCAACTTGAGCGCGCGCTCCTCGCTCCCCTCGTCCAGCCCGCGCTTGATGGCACCGCGCGACGCGACCCACATGACCAGCCCTGCGACGAGAACCAGCACCTCCGTCACGGTCAGCGCCCAGATGATGCCGCCGAGGCCGAACCACAGGTTGCCGAGCAGCACGATCGGAATGAAGAGGATGCCCTGCGTCAGAGTCATGACGGTCGCGGCGAGCGCGCGGCCGGTCGCCTGGAACAGCGAGGTGATGAGCCCGGTGAAGCCGTTAGCGATCATTGCGACCAGCTGGGCGCTGAGCACGATCACGCCAAGGGCCAACACCGACGAGTCGGAGATAAAGACGCCAACGACTTGGTCGCGGAAGAGGAACACGGTGCCCGAGAACAACAGAGCGATGCCGCCGACCGCCACCGAGCAGCCCCGCAGAGCCGAGCGAAGCCGGGCCGCATCCCCCTTGCCGAAGCTGTAGGCGAGCAGCGGCAGCACCCCGATGGTGATGCCCATGATGAGAAACTCCGGAATCTGCGCGATGCGCACCGCGACCCCCATCGCCGCGAGCGGCCCGTCGCCGTAGGCGGCGGCCAGGTTGTTGAGAACGAGGGACGTGACGATCAAAAACGCGGACTGCAGCAGCGTGCTCACCCCAACGCTCAGCACCGGCTTCACCACCGCGGGCGCGAGCGCGAACCAGCGCGGCGCGAGACGGATGTACTCGCTGTTGCGGCCGAGCCAGGTCGCGAAGTAGGCGATGACTCCGAGGTTCGCGAGCCCCATCGCCAGGGCGGCGCCAGCGACGCCCCACCCGAGCACGATGATGAACAGCACGTCGAACACGAGGTTGAGCACCGTCGAGGCGACGAGGCCGATCATCACCTGTCGGGCGGCACCCTCGGCGCGCACGAGCTGCTCGAGCGTGACCGAGGCAGCGAGCACGGGAACGAAGGCCAGCATCACCCCAACGAAAGCCGACGTCGCAGAAGTGGATGCGGCATCCGCCCCCAAAAGACCCACGAGCGGCTGCAACAGAACGAGTGCAATCGCCCCGATCACCGCTCCCGCGATGACCGACCCCCACAGCGAGAACGCCGCGACGCGCTTGATGTCGGAGCTCTGGGCAGGGTCACGCTCCGCCGCCCCCAGCAGCCGCGAGATCATCGCGCCACCGCCCACCCCGAACACGTTGCCGATAGCCATGACGAGCGCAAGGATCGGCGATCCGAGGGTGACGGCCGCGAGCAGCGTGGTGTCGTGCAGCGAGCCGATGAAGCCGGCGTTGATGAGGTTGTAGACGGCGCTGACGATCATGGCGGCGGCCATGGGCACACAGAGGTGCAGCAGGGCGCTGACGATCGGCGCGGACGAGAGGTACCAGCGGTTGGTTTTCATGATTGCCTCCAAAAAGGGCATGACGAAGAGCGCGGCGACAAGCGACGCGTGAGAGGTGAGGTGGGTTAGCGGGTGGGGCGCGGCAGGTGCGCGGTGACCTTCGTGAGCAGGGTCCGTAGGGACTCCCGCTCAGTCGCGGAAAGCGGCGCGAGGATTGTCTCCTCCGTCGTCTTCATGGATTCGTCGAAGCCGGCGATGAGGTCGGAGCCGGCGGGGGTGGCGTAGACGCGCTTGATGCGCTCGTTGCCGGCATCCGCCCGTCTTTCGATCAGGCCGCGGGTCTCGAGCCCCTGCAGGAGGCTGGAGACGCTGGCCGCTGTCGTGCGGCTGACCTCGGCGATGTCACGTTGAATGGATCCGGGGTTCTGCACGAGGTAGCCGAGCACGAAGCTCTGTGGGTGGCTGAGCTCGCGTTCGCGAATCCAGTCCTCCCCCGCCTTCATCTGCGCCCAGCCGATCCAGCGCAGCAGCTCGAGCGGTGTGACGAACTCCGGTTCCTTCATGGTTAGAACTCTAACTGTTTGAGTTCTAACTGTCAACCGTGCCGAGCGGCCGCTAGATCCGGTCTCATGAGTGACGACGAGACAGTAGAACTCTGGCGCCCAACGGGGCCTGAGGAGATCGAGCTGGTGCGCGCGACGGGGTCGACCCGGTGGCCACCGCGACTGCCCGACCAGCCCATCTTCTATCCGGTGCTCAATGAGGACTACGCGACGCGCATCGCCCGCGACTGGAACGTGAAGGCGTCAGGGGTCGGCTACGTGACCCGTTTTCGCGTGCGGACGAGGTGGGCGGCGAGACGATCCTCGAGTACTGGATTCCATCAGAGGACCTCGAGCTGCTGAACGACAACATCGTCGGCACCATCGATGAGATCGCAAGATTCGACCGATAGGCATCGCGACTTGGCAGTAGATGCTGACCACGCAGCGGATAACCCACTTCAGTGAGCAGAAACTGCCAAGTCACCACACGCGAAAGGCCCGCCACCGCGAGGTGACGGGCCTGGGCGACGCTAGCTAAGCGAGCTGATCAGAGCGCTTCGGCAGCACCCATCCGGGTCGCACGTAGTGGCAGGTGTAGCCGTTGGGGTGCTTCTCCAGATAGTCCTGGTGCTCCTCTTCGGCCTGCCAGAACTCGCCGACCGGCTCAACCTCGGTGACGACCGGACCGGGCCAGATCCCACTGGCGTCCACGTCGGCGATGGTGTCGAGGGCCACCTGCTTCTGCTCGTCGTTCTCGTAGAAGATCGCCGAGCGGTAGCTGCGACCGACGTCATTGCCCTGGCGGTTCTTCGTCGACGGGTCGTGGATCTGGAAGAAGAACTCGAGGATCTCGCGGTACGAGATCTCACTCGGCTCGAACTCGATCTCCACGGCCTCGGCATGGTCGCCATGGTTGCGGTAGGTGGCGTTCGGCGTGCTGTCGTCACCGGAGTAGCCGACGCGGGTCGACACGATTCCGGGGCGGCGGCGAAGCAGCTCTTGGGCTCCCCAGAAACATCCACCGGCGAGGATTGCGATCTCAGACATTAGGACTCCTTCGAAGTGGATGCAGAGGCAAACAGGCTGCGGTAGTCACCGTAGCCCTGAGCGTCAAGCTCGTCGACCGGCACGAAGCGCATCGCCGCCGAGTTCATGCAGTAGCGCAGCCCGCCATCGGCGACGGGTCCGTCGTTGAAGAGGTGGCCGAGGTGGCTGTCAGCGTGAGCGGACCGCACCTCGGTGCGCACCATCCCCAGGCTTCGGTCGCTGTTGCGAACGATGTTCGCCGGCTCGATCGGGCGGGTGAAGCTGGGCCAGCCAGATCCACTCTCGAACTTGTCGGTCGACGAGAACAGCGGCTCGCCAGAGACGACGTCGACGTAGATGCCGTCTTCGTGGTTGTCCCAGAACTCGTTGCGGAACGGGGGCTCGGTCGCGTCTTCCTGGGTGACCGCGTACTGTCGCCTGCTCAGCTGCGACACGACGGCGGGATCCTTGCGGTAGGTGGTGGTGCTCATGGGGAATGCTCCTCTGTGGGCCGCTGGCTGCGGCTCTCGATGTATAGAACAGCGGATGCAGCTGGAAAGTTCCCGAAGCCATTGCAGCGCGGAGGACTTTCGGCCCTGCCCTCGAACGCACCGCGCTGCGAGCATGGCACTACAAGTCGGAGGAGGGCCTCATGTCTGAGCACACCGTGGTGGCAGTCGATGGCGGACCCGCGAGCGAAGCCGCGATCGCCTGGGTGATCGACCGGCTGGCGACCGGTGAGATGCAGCTGGAGATCACCACGGTGATCGCACCCCGTGACCCTCTTCCCGACGACGCGGATGGCCGTCACCTCGATCCGTACCAGCAGCTGCTCGATGCGGCGAAGCACCGGGTGCTCGCCGCGCGACCGTCGGCGGTGGTGACCACGCGCGTTCGTCACGGTGTTCCGGCAGACGAGCTGATCAGCGCTTCGCGGCACGCCTCCCTTCTCGTGATCGGCACCAACCGCACATCGCGCGCCGTCGGAGTGATGCGTGGAACGCTTCCCCTCAACCTGGCCGGGCGGGCGTACTGCACGACGGTCGTCGTTCCGGTCGACTGGCAGCCATCATCGGGCTCGGTCATCGTCGGCTGGACCGACGACGCGACGGCGGATGCCGCCCTCGACCTCGCTGCGACCGAGGCCGCCCGACGCGGCGCCGGCCTCACCATCGTGCACACGTGGGGCGCCGTTCCCGCTGCTCCGCTGGAGTCCGTTGCTCCGCCGGCGGTGGAGGCAGCTGTCGCCGCCGAGCACCGCCAGCTTCTCGTCGGTGCTGCCCAACGCATCCGCCTCGCGCACCGCGACCTCTCGGTGACCCACCTGCTGCACGGCGGCTCGGCCGCCGTCGCGATCGTGCGCGCGGCAGCGGGAGCCTCGCTCGTCGTCGTCGGCTCACGGGGACGGGGTGGGCTGACCGCCTTCCTGCTCGGTTCGGTGAGCCAGGATGTTCTGCTCAACCTCCCCGCGCCGGTCGCCGTCGTACCACGCACGCGGTCGCCTCACGAGGTGTATCCAGAGTTTCTCGTCGAGGACTTCTAGGCCGCCGTGACGAAGAGCGGTGACACCTCCCGCCACGGGAGCTCTGTCTGGCGCTACCGCTACGTCTGGGCGACACTTGCCGTCGCGGCGGTTGCGGGAGTGCTCACGCTCGCCTCGTTGTCGTTGGTGGCCCAATGGCTGGCCAGTGGCTTTGCCGTGATCGTCGCTGCCCGCAGCGCGCGGTCGATGGTGAAGTCAATCCGCACCGGA
>JBIIAR010000101.1:0-7798 GCA_044239765.1 Microbacteriaceae bacterium | reverse complement strand
ATGAACGTGAACGAGCGGTCCTCGTAGACGGTGATCTCGACCGGGATGACGTTGCCGCGCTGGGCTTCCGTCGCCGCGTTGTAGGCCTTGCAGAACTCCATGATGTTAACGCCGTGCTGACCGAGCGCCGGGCCGATAGGCGGGGCGGGGTTGGCGGCGCCGGCCTGGATCTGAAGCTTAATCAGACCTGTGACCTTCTTTTTCGGTGCCATTTTCTTTTCCTTTTTTCGTGCCGCCCGAGGGCGACGCTCCCGTCATCCAGGTCGGATGCGGTGGTATTCATTGGCCAGCGTCCATTGAACGCAAGTCAACCTTGGTACTTTAGCCGAGTTTCACCGCGATCGCATCGTGGTGAAGCTCGGACGACTAGCGCCGCAGTAGCGGCGGCGCGCAATCAGCTCAGAGCTTCGTTACCTGGTCGAAGCTGAGCTCAACCGGGGTCTCACGCTCGAACAGCGAGACGAGAACCGTGAGCTTGCCGCTCTCGGGCTTGATCTCGCTGATGGATCCGGGAAGACCCGCGAACGAGCCTTCCTTGATGGTGATGGTCTCGCCGACCTCGAAGTCGATCTCGGCGGGAATCGCGCGAACGGCAGCCTTGCCCTTGCCGCCGGCGGCGCCCTTGGCCGCGGGGGCCTCGACGACCTGCACGAGGCTCTTCAGCATGTTGAAGGCCTCCTCGAAACGCAGGGGGGTCGGGTTGTGCGAGTTGCCGACGAAGCCGGTGACTCCGGGGGTGTGACGCACGACAGACCAGCTGTCCTCATTGAGGTCCATGCGCACGAGCACGTAGCCGGGAATGCGAACGCGGTTGACGAGCTTGCGCTGTCCGTTCTTGATCTCGACGACGTCCTCCATCGGAACCTGAACCTCGAAGACGTAGTCCTCCATCGACAGCGAGACCTTGCGGTTGTCGATGTTCTGCTTCACGCGCTTCTCGAAGCCGGCGTAGGAGTGGATGACGTACCACTTGCCCGGCTGCGCCTTGAGCTCGGTGCGGAACGCCTCGTAGGGGTCAACCTCGGTCTCGGCCTCAGCCTCGTCGTCGCCCAGCTCCGGGCCGTCGTAGGGGGTGACCTCGGCGGGCTCGTTGGCCTCTTCCTCAGCCTCGATGTCGGCCTCGTCGTCGGTGGCGGCGGCAGACGCATCCGCCTCGTCCGCGCTGTCGATGTCGAGCGCGTCATCAACGATGGCGTCGGCCTCGGGGTCGGATGCAGCGTCGAGCGCGGCCAGCAGTGCGGCGATGTCCTCGTCGTCGTCCGAATCGCCCTCGATGTGGAGTGCCTCGTGCTCAGCCGATTCGACCGAGCCCTCGTCGCCAGCGAGCGTGTTGCCCTCCTGGGCCTCGTCCTCCTCGGAGGACTGCTCTGCTGCCGTCGCGAGGTCGATGTCGTCGCGGTGGTTCTCAGTCACGTGTCAATGCTCTTTTCGTATATCTGACGTCGTTATGCGGTGGTCGAGTCGCCGAACACGAAGTTCACGAGGAAGGCGTTGATCCAGTCAAGGCCTCCGACCAGCGCCATCATGATGACGACGAAGACAAGAACGACGAGCGTGTAGGTGACGAGCTCTTTGCGGGTCGGGGTGACGACCTTGCGAAGCTCGGCGATCACCTGGCGGATGAACAGGCTGAAGCGCCCGAGGGGACCGCGCTTCTGGGCGCGCTCCTTGCGGGCGTTGGCGACGATGTCCTCAGAGGGGCTCTCGTCGATGCTCTTCTTTGCCACTTCCACTACCTTCCGACATTGCGTCGATTTGATCTGCGTCGTTCTGGCCTGCCAGCACTCTCTGTGCCGGACTTGCAGGGCGGACAGGACTCGAACCTGCAACCTGCGGTTTTGGAGACCGCTGCTCTACCAATTGAGCCACCGCCCTATGCATGCGTCTACTGCGGTTCTGTGCCTGGTTTAGAGGACGCCGAGTTGGCATGACAAAGCATGGGGTTTTTCAACCACCTAGGAGAGTGTAAGGCATCTGCGCCTCAACCCAAAGGCGAGGGCTTTAAGCTGGAGCACGTGACTTCCACCTCTTCGAGAATATCGCCCCGCATCGCCGCTATCGCCGAGTCCGCAACACTCAAGGTGGATGCCAAGGCGAAGGCCCTGCAGGCCGCCGGGCGACCGGTCATCAGCTATGCCGCGGGCGAGCCGGACTTCGCGACCCCCGCCCACATCGTCGAGGCTGCCTCTGCCGCCGTGCTCGACCCCAAGAACTACCGGTACACGCCAGCCGCCGGACTGCCCGAGCTGCGCCAGGCCATCGCCGACAAGACCCTGCGCGACAGCGGCTACGCCGTCGACCCGTCGCAGGTGATCGTCACCAACGGCGGCAAGCAGGCCGTGTACCAGTCCTTCGCGACCATCGTCGGCGAGGGTGACGAGGTCATCCTGCCCGCCCCGTACTGGACCACCTACCCCGAGGCCATCAAGCTCGCGGGCGGTGTTCCCGTCGAGGTGTTCGCCGGGTCTGACCAGGACTACCTGGTGACTGTCGACCAGCTGGAGGCCGCGCGCACATCCAAGACGAAGGTTCTGCTCTTCGTGTCGCCGTCGAACCCGACCGGCTCGGTCTACTCCGAGCAGCAGACCCGCGCCATCGGCGAGTGGGCCCTCTCACACGGCATCTGGGTGATCACCGACGAGATCTACCAGAACCTGGTCTACGACGGCATCAAGGCCGTCTCGATCGTCGAGGCGGTGCCGGCACTCGCCGACACGTGCATCCTCGTCAACGGCGTTGCCAAGACCTACGCGATGACCGGATGGCGCCTCGGCTGGATGATCGGACCGGCCGACGCCATCAAGGCCGCCGGCAACCTGCAGTCGCACCTCTCGTCGAACGTGTCGAACATCTCGCAGCGCGCTGCGATCGCGGCTCTCAACGGACCGCAGGACTCCGTGCTCGCCATGCGGGACGCCTTCGACCGCCGCCGCCAGGCCATCGTCGCCGGGCTCAACGCGATCGACGGCATCCACTGCCCGATGCCGCAGGGCGCGTTCTACGTGTACCCGGATGTCACCGGCCTGATGGCACGCCTCGGCCTTGGCTCGTCGCTGGAGCTGGCGGACTACATTCTCGAGAAGGCGGAGGTCGCCGTTGTTCCGGGTGAGGCCTTCGGACCGTCGGGGTTCATCCGGCTCTCGTACGCCCTCGGCGACGAGGCGCTGGCCGAGGGCGTTGCGCGGCTGCAGAAGCTGTTCGCGGTCTAGGCGTTTTCCCTGCCCCCGGCTCGATACTGGGGCGATGATCTCGACCCAGCTGGCACGCGCGCTCCGCGACTCCGGTCTGATGTGGCACCCCGCAGTCGGTGACTGGTTTCGCATCGACCGCGTCGAGGCCGACGAAGACGTGTTCATTCTCAGCGACATGACCGTCGAGGCCCACCAGTACGACACCGGCACCGTGCTGGGCTTCAACGGGACGACCGAATGGGCGCTCGACTCCGTCGAGGTCGACGCGGCCCTGTGGCTGCCGCGGGAGCACCAGCTTCGCGAGCTGCTCGGCTCGACCTTCGTGTCACTCGCACCCGGCTTCACGGTCACGGCCACGCTCGACGGCACCACGCAGGTCTTCCAGGCGGATGACGCAGAAGACGCCTACGCCAAGGCGCTACTCGCACTGCTCGACAGCGTCACCGGGCCCGATCTAGATGATCTGTAGGCCTGAACTGCGCTGAGGTGCGCGTGGTTCCCCTCCCCAGGGGCGTCCACCGGGAGTTGGCCGCACCTCAGCGGCATCGAGACCGGCGCACGACGCTCGCAGGGCACCCTGCGAGCATGATGCCACGTATCCCACTGCCCAGCCCCTTCGATAGCTCTCCCTTCACTCGCGCACAGGCGCTCAGCGCCGGCTTGGGAAAGAAGCGCGTGGACGGATCGGATCTACTGCGCCCTTATCGAGGAGTAAGGCATCCGGCCGCGGTTTCGCTCGGTCTCGAAGCCCGCTGCCGCGCCTTCGCGACCACGATGCGTGGCGACGCATTCTTCAACTCTGTGACGGCAGCCCTGCTGATGGAACTTCCACTACCGCGTGCGCTGAGGGATGACCAGGGCGTTCACGTGGCAGTACCAGCTCCAGTGCGCTCATCCACTGCTCGCGGTGTCATCGGGCACAAGGTCCAGCTCATGGGTGACGACTGGCGGATGTGGCACGGGCTTCGAGTGAGCACTCCCGAGCGAACCTGGTGCGAGCTCTCCGCGCTGCTCTCCCTGCCCGATCTCGTGGCGGTTGGCGACCACCTGATCCAGTGGGAGCGACCGATCTGCTCGAGAGACGACCTAGCGGCAGCCACGGCGCGGTTCCCGGGGCGACGTTGGCGAAGGGTGCTCGCAAAGGCGCTTGAGCATCTCGACAGTCGATCGGAATCGCCGCAAGAATCACGACTTCGCGTGATCCTCTCGCTTGCAGGTATCTCTGGGCTAGTGGCGAATCTCAGGATCACTGTGAGAGGCACGACCTATCGTGCCGACCTCGCGCTGCCTCGGTGGAAGGTGGCGATCGAGTACCAGAGCGACTACCACCGCGACCCGGGGCAATGGCGCAAGGACATGTCCAAACGCGAGTCAATCGCCTCAGTAGGGTGGCACACGATGGAGGTCAACGCGGATGACCTGAATGACGGTGTCGAGCTGGCTGCGCGAGTGCGAGCCGTGCTGGCGTCGCGCCCAATTCTCGACTGAGGTGCGTCCTGTCCCCCATGGCGCCCACGACGAGGGGGAGTTAGCCGCACCTCAGCGTGAAACTCAGAGCAGCTTGCGCTCCAGTGCCCAGGCGGTCAGCTCGTGGCGCGACGAGAGCTGCAGCTTGCGCAGCACCGCAGAGACGTGGGTCTCGACGGTCTTGATGCTGATGAAGAGCTCCGATGCGACCTCCTTGTAGGCGTAGCCGCGGGCGATGAGGCGCATGACCTCCTGCTCGCGGGCGCTAAGCCTATCCAGCTCCTCGGCGCTGGCGGCCTTCTCGCCGGCGACCGCGCCGAAGGCGTCCAGCACGAAGCCGGCCAGGCGGGGGCTGAACACCGCGTCGCCGCCCGCGACGGCGCGCACCGCCGCAGAGACGTCGGCGCCCGACGAGCCCTTGGTGATGTAGCCGCGGGCTCCGGCGCGAATGGCGCCGACGACGTCCTCGGCGGAATCGCTGACCGACAGGGCGAGGTATCGGGGTCCGGGGGCGCCGGTGATGACCAGCGAGCCGGTGCCGTCAGGCAGGTGCACGTCGAGCAGCACGACGTCGGGCTGCACCTCCGTGATCAGCGCGATGGCGCTGGCCACGGAGTCGGCCTCGCCCAGCACGGTCAGGTCGTCAGCCAGGTCGGCGCGCAGCCCCGACCTGAAGATCGAGTGGTCGTCGACGATCACCACGGTTGTCATTCGGGCACCTCCAGATGCAGATGGACCTCGGTGCCGGTCGCGGTCTTTCGCACCGTTCCGGTGCCGCCGGCCCGCGCCATACGGCCGATGATCGACTCACGGATGCCGAGACGGTCGGTGGGAAGGGAAGACAGGTCGACCCCGGGGCCGCGATCCCGCACGAACACGTCGATCGCACCCGGCGACGTCTCGAGGTAGACCGACACGGTGCCGCCGGCATGGCGCGCGGCGTTGAGCATCGCCTCGCGGGCGGCGGCCACGAGTGGCCCCGAGGCCGCAACCGACACACCGGCGTTGACCACCTCGACCCGCGCGGGGTAGTCGAGCTCGATCTGCGCGGCGATGTCGCGCAGCTCAGACCCGAGGTCCTGCGCTAGGGGCGCGTCGCCGGTGAAGAGCCAGTCGCGCAGCTCGCGCTCCTGCGCGCGGGCGATGCGGGCGACCTCGCTCGAGGCGCCAGCGCGGTTCTGGATCAGGGCGAGGGTCTGCAGCACCGAGTCGTGCAGGTGCGCGGCGATCTCCGCGCGCTGCAGCTCGCGCACCCGGGCTGCGCGCTGCGTCATGAGGTCCGCCCACAGCTGCACGACGAAGGGCGCGACGACGACGCCGACCGCGATGACGATCATGCCGACGGCGACGATGGCGGCGAGCGCCGAGGGGCGGCTGAGCAGGGCGGCAATGCCCGCCACGACCAGCAGACCCACGGCGCTGAAGCGCACCCCGAGGCGGTAGCGCAGCGAGCGGTCGGGGTCGGTGCGGTCGAAGGCGAGCTCCCAGATGACAGCGGCGGATGCGGCCGTCACCACGATCACCAGCCACGCGAGCACGGAGTCCTCGCCCGCGATCGCGAGCACGACGACCGTCGACACCGCGGCCGTCACGATGGCGATGAGCGCCACCGGGGCGGAGCGCGCGACGGGCTCCTCGCCCTCGTGCAGCGGCACCAGGGCCCAGAGCCACAGGTAGAGCAGCGCGCCCGCTCCCCCGGCGAACGACAGCACGACGAAGAGCAGGCGCACGCTGCGCGGCTGCCAGCCGAGGTGCAGCGCGAGCCCGTCGCTGACCCCACCGACGACGGCGAGGCGCGACCGCAGCAGCGGGGGGCGCTCGATCGCGGTGGTCATGGGTGCAATCCAACCAGACCCCGGTCGGGATCGACCCGGACTCGGGGTGCGTTCAGGGTGAACCCCGATAGCGGGCTGCCGCCAGTGCGCGCCACCATCGAGACATGGAAAAGACCGCACCACCCACACTCACCACGAGCGAGCGCTTCTTCGCCTGGATGCGCTCGCTTGGCATCCAGCGCGAGAAGGGCTGGATCGGCGGGGTCGCCGCCGGCATCGCCGTGCGCATCGGCATCGACCCGCTGATCGTTCGCGGCATCCTCGTTGTCACCGCCCTTCTCGGAGCGCCGGCGCTGCTCGTCTACGCGGCCGCCTGGCTGCTGCTGCCCGACTCCGACGACTCGATCCACCTGGAGCGCGCGATCAAGGGGCAGTTCGACTCCTCGCTCGCCGCGATCGGCGTGGTGATCCTGCTCGGCCTGCTGCCCATCGCCCCCGGACTGTGGTTCGGTGTGAGCGTCTGGCCCGAGGCCCTCGGACGTGTCATCTGGACGCTCGTGCTCATCGGCCTCGCCGTCTGGTTCGTCGTCTGGATCGCACAGCGCGACAGCCTGCCCAAGGCCGGCCCGACCGCTCCACCCGCTCCCCCGAGCAACGCCCCCGCCAGCGAGTTCGCCGAGTGGCGCACGCAGCAGGCCGCGTGGCGTGAGGAGAACGCGGCGTTCCGCCGCAACGAGGCGGATGCCCGCGCCGCCGCCTGGCGCCTCAAGACCGAGGAGGCCACGGCCCGCCACCGCGCCGAGAACGCCCAGCGCCAGGCGGAGTACCGCGCGAGCTCGCCGCACCCCCTGTGGAGCCTGCTGGTGATCGGCCTCGCCCTCGTCGCCGGTGGCGTGACCACCCTGCTCGTCGGTGGTGGTGTGCTCGCCCCGACCCCGGTCGTCTCTGGCCTGGCCGTCGTCGTGGCCGTGCTTGGCCTCGGCGTCATCGTCAACGGTGTGCGCGGCAAGCGCGGCGGTGGGCCGTCGGGGCTCGCGTCGGTGCTGATCACGCCGCTGGTGATCGTGCTGGTACTTCCCCTGTTCTCGAACGTGAGCTTCACCGGTGACCGCGCAATCGCGCCGACCGACCTGCCGGGCAGCCGCCCCGACGTGTACTTCGTCGCGAGTGGCGACGTGCGGGTTGACCTCACCGACTTCTACGGCTCGACCGACGAGGGCACTCTGGGCGATGACGTCTACGTGTTCGTCGGGTCGGGCGACGTGCGGGTGCTGCTGCCCGCCGACGAGGAGGTCTCGACCCGCTCCTCCATCGGCAACGGCGAGACCTTCTACGTCTCCGAGGACGGCAGTGATGTCGACTTCA
>JBIIAR010000100.1:0-7828 GCA_044239765.1 Microbacteriaceae bacterium | reverse complement strand
ACGAATCCACCTTCGCCCTGAATGGGCTCGGCGACGATGCACGCGAGGTCGCCGGCGCCCACCGCCTTCTCGAGCCAGGTGATGGTGCGGGCGGCGGCATCCGGTCCGCTCAGTCCGTCGCGGAACGGGTAGCTGTTCGGCGCGTGGTGCACGTCGGGTGCGAAAGGCCCGAAGCCGGACTTGTAGGGCATGGCCTTGAAGGTCATGGCCATCGTGAGGTTGGTGCGGCCGTGGTAGGCGTGGTCGAGCACGGCGACGCCACTGCGGCCCGTGTACTTGCGGGCGATCTTCACCGCGTTCTCGACGGCCTCTGCGCCGCTGTTGAGCAGCACGCTCTTCTTCGCGAAGTCGCCGGGGGTGTGCTCGGCGAGCAGCTCGCAGACCCGCACATACGACTCGTAGGGCGAGATGGTGAACATGGCGTGCGTCACCTTGCTCAGCTGCGCGGTCGCGGCGGCGACGACGGCCTCGTCGGTGTGCCCGATCGTCATGACGCCGATGCCGCTGCCGAGGTCGATGAACTGGTTGCCGTCGACATCGACGACGATCGCGCCGTGCGCGCGCTCGACGAAAACCTGGGTGGCCGATGACACCCCCGCGGCGACGACAGCGAGGCGACGCTGCTGCAGCGCGACCGACTTCGGTCCGGGAATGGCGGTGACGATGCGGCGCTCGGCGGCAATGGGCTCGGTGTTCATGGTGGGATAAGTCTATGAAGCTCGAGCACTTTTACGCCCTCGAAACCGAGTGGACCGGCAACCGGGGCGCCGGCACCGCCGACTACAAGTCGTACGGCCGCGACCACGTGGTGCGGGCGGAGGGCAAGCACGACCTTGAGGGCTCGAGCGACCGGTCCTTTCGCGGCGACCCGGATCGCTGGAACCCCGAGGAGCTGCTGCTCGCCGCCCTCAGCCAGTGCCACATGCTCAGCTACCTGCACGAGGCGGCGACCCACGGCATCATCGTGGAGAAATACACGGATGCCGCCACCGGCACCATGGAGCAGACCCACAGCGGCGGCGGCCACTTCACCCTCGCCACCCTGCGCCCCCGCGTGACGATCAGCGCCGGAGACCTCGAGCTCGCGCAGCGCCTGCACGCCGACGCCAGCGAGAAGTGCTTCATCGCGGCGTCTGTGAATTTCCCGGTAAAGCACGAACCAGAGACCACGCGCGGCTAGCCGCCGACCGTTCTGCCCTCCCGCTCTGGCAGGATGGGCACATGCGGCGACTGGTGGCGATAGGGATGCTCAGCGCCCTCTTCGTCACCGCTGGCGCAGCATCGCCGGCTTTCGCCTGCGGCTGCGGCATCGTGGTTGGTCCGCAGGAGCAGCCGGTCGACGCGTCGAACGAGCGCGCGATCGTGCACTGGGACGGCACCAAGGAGACCATCGACCTGCTGCTCGACCTGGAGTCCGAGTCCCTCACCACGGGAATGATCATTCCCACCCCGCTTCCGGCGCTGGTGAGCGAGGGCGACGCGCGGCTCTTCGACCTCGTCGAGGGGATGGCCGCGCCCACGAACCGGGTCGAGACCGACTGGTGGGGTCTCGGCTACCTTCTGCCCGATCCGGAGCCAGAGAACGTCGTTGTTCTCGACACCGTCACCGTCGGCCCCATCGAGACCACGACGCTCGCGGCGACCGACACCGCAGGACTCGACACCTGGCTGGCTCAGAACGGGTTCGTGGTGCCAGAGGAGAAGATCAAGGCGCTCGGCAACTACATCGAGCGCGGCTGGAGCTTCACCGTGATGCGGCTGACGGGGGAGGATGCCCTCGACGGCACGATCGAGCCGATCCGCCTGACCTTCGAGACCCCTCGCCTGGTCTACCCGGCGCGCCTTGCCGCCGTCGAGACGACGCCGCAGAGCCTGCGGCTCTACGTCTTCGACAAGCAGCGGGTCACGGTGGCGCAGGCGCATTCCCCGACGCGGGAGATCGACGGTGCGGTCTCTGTCGTCTGGGCCGGTGAGGCCACCGACTCCCGGCTCACACCTCTCGGCGACTACATGACCGTCTTCGACATCCGCTATGAGGTTCCCAAGGACCAGGTCACCAGTGATCTCACCTTCGTCTACTCGGTCGGCGGCGCCGATGTGAAGCCCGAGACGGTGCACTACCGCATGATCACGCTGCTCGGAATCCCGGTCGGAACGCTCATCGTCGGCTGGGTGATTCTCGGTCTGGCGATCGCCACCGGCCACTTCGTCGGGCGCCGCCGCGCCCGCTGATACCGAAGCCCCAGCTTTCATGCGACAGACTGGGGGCAGCAAACGCTCAGAACAGGAAGGTGCGTCGTGCGCACAGCAGCAGCTCTGGTACTCGCGGGAATCGTCGCCGCATCCCTCACCGCGTGTTCAACCGCGCCGGAAACCGGGGACTGCACGCCTGCTGCCTCTGGCTCGGTCTCTGACAGCGTCACCGTCTCCGGTGACTTCGGCACGGAGCCCACGGTGGAGTTCAGCGCCCCGCTGACCGTCGAGTCCACGCAGCGCACGGTCGAGATCACCGGCGAGAAGCGCACCGCCTTCGCGGAGCTCAACGACGAGGTCACCATCAACTTCGTGCTCTACAACGGCACGACCGGCACCAAGCTCAGCTCGTCGTACACCGACGGCCAGCCTGCCGTCTTCACGGTCAACGAGGACGTCTACCTTCCCGGACTCATCAAGGCGATCGCCTGCTCCGCTGCGGGCGACCGCGTCACCGGCGTGATCCCGCCGGCCGAGGCCTTCGGCGCCAACGGCTCGACGAACCTCGCGGTCGCCGCGGGCGAGTCGCTCGTGTTCATCGTCGACGTCATCTCGATCGCCCCCGGCATTGCCACGGGCGAGCCCCAGCCGCCGGTCGACGGCCTGCCGACCGTGAAGCTCGCCGCGGATGGCACCCCGACAATCACGATCCCCGACACGGCCCCGCCCACCGAGCTGCAGATTGCCGTGCTCAAGAAGGGCGACGGCACAGTCGTCGCGGAGGGCGATGCCGTCAAGGTGCAGTACCTCGGCATGAACTACAACACCAAGACCGTCTTCGACCAGAGCTGGAACAGCCAGGGCCCGGTCACCTTCACCACGGATGGCGTGGTCGCCGGCTTCGGGCAGGCCCTCGTCGGCCAGGCGGTCGGATCGCAGATTCTCGTCGTGATCCCGCCGGACCTCGGCTATGGCCCCGCCGGTGGCAATGAGGGTGCGGGCATCTCGGCGACCGACACCATCGTGTTCGTCATCGACATTCTCGGCACCACTCCCGCGACCGCCGGCTAGCCGTGCGCCGCGTCATCATCCTCGGCTCCACGGGGTCGATCGGGGTTCAGGCGCTCGACGTCGTGCGCGCCAACCCTGACCGCTTCGCGGTGGTCGGGTTGGGCGCTGGCGCCAATCGCGAGCTGCTGGCCGAGCAGGCCGCCGAGTTCGGTGTAGAGCACACGAGTGTCGGCGCCGCCGAGGCGGCCGAGCTCGCACGCGACGTGGACGCCGAGGTGGTGCTGAACGGCATCACCGGCTCGGTGGGCCTCGCGCCGACGATCGCCGCGCTGCAGTCGGGCAAGACCCTCGCCCTCGCGAACAAGGAGAGCCTCATCGTCGGCGGCGAGCTGGTGATGGCACTCGCAGCACCGGGCCAGCTGGTGCCGGTCGACTCGGAGCACTCGGCGATCGCGCAAGCGCTGCGGGCGGGAGACGCGAGCGAGGTGCGGCGGCTGGTGCTGACGGCATCCGGCGGTCCGTTCCGGGGCCGAAGCCGGGAATCGCTGACGGATGTGACCCCGCGTGAGGCGCTCGCGCATCCCACCTGGGACATGGGCCTCGTCATCACCACCAACTCGGCCACACTCGTCAACAAGGGCCTCGAGGTGATCGAGGCGCACTACCTCTTCGACGTGCCGTACGACCGCATCGACGTGACGGTGCACCCGCAGTCGATCGTGCACTCGATGGTCGAGTTCACCGACGGCTCCACGATCGCCCAGGCGAGCCCGCCCAACATGCGCCTGCCGATCTCGCTCGGCCTCGACTGGCCGCATCGCGTGCCCGGGGTCGGCGCTCCGCTCGACTGGACGACCGCCAGCACCTGGACCTTCGAGCCGCTCGACAGCGAGGCCTTTCCTGCCGTCGATCTCGCCAAGCAGGTCGGCAGGGCGGGGGGCACCTTCCCTGCCGTGTTCAACGCGGCGAACGAGCAGGCCGTGCTCGCCTTCCACGCCGGGCGCATCGGCTACCTCGACATTCTCGATACCGTCACGCAGGTGGTCGACGAGCACTCGTCCGCAGGGGCGACCCTCGAGGCTGTGCTCGAGGCGGAGCTCGACGGGCGCCGTCGCGCTGACGAGCTGATCGCCGCCCGCTAGGGCTTCTTGTCGGGTTTGCCGTTCCCGGGCTTGTCGGCCTCCCTGATCAGCTCGTCGAGCTGCTTGCGCACCGCCTCGCTGGCGTCGGTGATCGCCTGGCGGTCGGCCGCGCTGAGCTCGGCGTCGTCCACGGCCTGTGCCAGCGCGTCGAGGGCGCTGCGGCTGGACTCGAGGTCGCCGGCCGCTGCGGCCTCCGTGGCCGCCAGAACCTGCAGTCCGAGCGCGTGGGCCACATCCTCGTCGTCGATCGCCCCGACGGCCTCCTGCAGCGTGGAGAGGGCCTCGCCGAGGTCGCCATCGACGGACGGATAGCTGACGGGCGGCAGGGGAGCGGCAGAGCTCGTCTCGGCCGGCTGCGATGGCTCGCTGGGGGTCGTGGCGACGCTGTCAGCGCTCTGGCGGGTCACCGCGAACAGCACTGCCGCAATGGCAAGCAGCGCCGCGAGCACGGCAATGACGATGAGACCCCGGCGCGGCGGGCGCGACGCGCTGGCGGGCGGAAGGGCAGTGGTGGCGACAGGCACAGCCACGGTGGCCGCGGGGAGCAGCCGCTCGGTGGCGGCCTGCGGCACGAGTCGCTCGGTGGCAGCGTCAGGCACGAGTCGCTCGGTCACCACGTCAGCGGCGGGCAGTACGAGGGTCGCCGCGGGGGTATCCATCGCGGCGAGCTCGGCCGCGACCTCAGCGGCGGTGGGGCGCACCCCTGGGTCGCTGTCGACCATCCGGCCGAGAAGCCCGACCCAGGCTGCGCCGAGGTCAGAAGGAATGGTCGGGTCTGCTCCGAGTCGAGCAGCGACCGACTCGACGACGGAACCGGGAAAAGCGCGGGTCGCGGTCAGGGCCTCGAGCAGCACGAGGCCGAGCGAGTAGACGTCGGTGCTGCTCGTCAGCTCGGCACCCCGGGCCTGCTCTGGACTGAGGTAGCTGGCGGTGCCGATGATGGTTCCCGTGGCGGTGACGCCGGCGCTGTCGATGAGGCGGGCGATCCCGAAGTCGGCGAGGAGGGCCGGCTGCGGACCGTTCGACGGCAGCAGGATGTTGGCGGGCTTCACATCCCGGTGGATCACGTTCGAGCTGTGCACAAAAGCCAGCGCCCCTGCCACGGTGGCCCCGATCTCGGTGACCTCCGACGGCGGCAGCGCACCGCGCGCGATGCGCGCGCTGAGGTCCTCGCCCTCGACGAACTGCATGACGAGGGTGGAGGAGTCCTTGCCGTCCTCCGACTCCACGTCGTAGAGCGTCACCAGCGCCGGGTGGTTGAATCCCGCGAGCAGGCGAACCTCGTCTTCGACGCGGCGCAGTTCGGCGGAGCCCACTGCGCCGTGGGGGATCACCTTGAGAGCGACATCGCGCCCCAGCTGCTCGTCGGTCGCGCGGTAGACCGCAGCGACGCCGCCGACGCCGACCGTCTCGATGATGCGGTAGCGGGACTGCACGAGGCTGCCCGCGGCGAGTCTGTCGTGTGATCCAGTCATGGAGGCCGATTCTATGCGGCGGCTGCCAGAGCGCTCTGTGAGGCGGTCACATCACCCGCCATGGCGGCGTGCAGCGACTTCGTAGTTTCGCGAAGCTAGGGTTAGCGCGTGGAAACCGTGCTTCTGTACATTCTCGGCGTCGTCATCATCGTCGTCGGCATCGCCGTCTCGATTGCCCTGCACGAGGTCGGCCACCTCGTGCCCGCGAAGCTCTTCGGTGTGCGTGTCGGGCAGTACATGATTGGATTCGGCCCAACGCTCTGGTCGAAGAAGTTCGGCGAGACCGAGTACGGCTTCAAGGCGATACCCATGGGCGGCTACATCTCGATGGCGGGTATGTACCCACCGGCGCACGAGGGCGACGCAGCGCGCAACGCCAGCACCGGATTCATGCAGGCGCTGGTGCAGGATGCCCGCACCGCCAGCGAGGACACCGTCGAGCCCGGCCACGAGGACCGCGTCTTCTACAAGCTCGCCACCTGGAAGCGCATCATCATCATGCTCGGCGGACCGGTCATGAACCTCATCATCGGGTTCGCGCTGTACGCGGTCGTGCTCAGCGGCTTCGGCACCTACACGGCGACCACGACGATCGGGGCGGTCAACGAGTGCGTGCTGCCGGCCTCGAGCACGAGCACCGAGTGCACGACCGGCGACGACCCTGCTCCGGCCGCGGCGGCGGGGCTTCTGCCGGGCGATCACATCGTCAGCATCGATGGCAAGGCCATTGACGAGTGGACGCAGGCGACCGAGGTGATCCGGGAGTCCGCGGGTGTCGACCTGGCCTTCGTCGTCGAACGGGAGGGCACGCAGCTCGACCTCACCGTGACGCCGCTGCTCACCGAGCGCTACGTCTACGACGAGAGCAACGCGATCGTCGAGGACGCCAACGGCGACCCGGTCACAGAAGAGGTCGGCATCATCGGCATGACGGCCGCGCAGACGCTGCAGCCGCAGCCGCTCTCTGCGGTACCGCCCGCCGTCGGCGACAACATCGTGCGGGTTGTCGGCATCATCACCCACCTGCCTGAGCGCCTTGTCGACGTCTGGAACGCCGCCTTCGGGCCGGATGAGAGAGACCCCAACGGACCCCTCAGCGTCGTCGGC
Organism: Microbacteriaceae bacterium; assembly: GCA_044239765.1. GTDB lineage: Bacteria > Actinomycetota > Actinomycetes > Actinomycetales > Microbacteriaceae > Conyzicola. Next base: position 900 of record JBIIAR010000100.1, on the reverse strand, counting down.
GTCGGACGCATCGCCGGCGAGATCACCAGCCTCGACACGCTGCCGGTCGCCGACCGCGCGCAGAACCTCATCGGCCTCGTCGCGTCGCTCAACATCGCGCTGTTCGTCTTCAACCTCATCCCGCTCATGCCTCTCGACGGTGGCCACGTTGCCGCGGCCCTGTTCGACGCGGTGCGCCGCGGGCTCGCAAAGCTCTTTCGCCGCAAGGACCCGGGCTACCTCGACATCGCCAAGCTGGTTCCCTTCACCCTCGCCGTTGTGGTTCTGCTCGGTGCCATGAGCCTGCTGCTCATCTACGCCGACATCGTCAAGCCGATCTCGATCCTCTAGCGAGGGTTCGCCAGCGGTTCGCAGCCACGAGTCGTAGAATTGGCTCCGTGCCCGCTGTGAACCTAGGTCTCCCTAAAGCCCCCGAAACCCTGAGCCCCCGTCGCAAGACGCGGCAGATCAAGGTTGGCAAGGTGGGTGTCGGCAGCGACTCGCAGGTGAGCGTGCAGTCGATGACGACCACGCAGACCACCAACATCAACGCCACCCTGCAGCAGATCGCCGAGCTCACGGCTACCGGCTGCGACATCGTGCGCGTCGCGGTTCCGCACCAGGACGACGCCGATGCCCTGAAGATCATCGCGATGAAGAGCCAGATTCCGGTCATCGCCGACATCCACTTCCAGCCGAAGTACGTCTTCGCGGCGATCGACGCGGGCGTCGGAGCGGTGCGCGTGAACCCCGGCAACATCCGCAAGTTCGACGACCAGGTCAAAGACATCGCCAAGGCGGCGAAGGACGCCGGCGTCAGCATCCGCATCGGTGTCAACGCTGGCTCGCTGGAGCCGAGCCTGCTGCAGAAGTACGGCAAGGCGACCCCCGAGGCGCTCGTCGAGAGCGCTGTCTGGGAGG
>JBIIAR010000099.1:0-7832 GCA_044239765.1 Microbacteriaceae bacterium | reverse complement strand
GTAGGCCTCGCCGTCGACGGCGAGGGCAAGGTCGTCGAGAATGGCGGCATCCGCTCGGTTCGAGCTGAGCGAGAGCAGCGCGTGCCGGTCGAGCTTCGAGAGCGCGAGCTGCACGTTCGCGCGGTCGAGTAGGCGGTCGGCGAGGTCGAAGTAGTCCTTGATGCCGCTGTCGCGGATCTCGCGGGCACGCAGCAGCTCGGTGAGTCTGTCGTCGTGCATCGAGCGCAGGCGCCCGGCGAGGGCGAGTGCCGACCGGTTAGTTGACGGCATCCTTCGACTCACGCGTGCGTCGGATCGCAGAGACAACGATGAAGGCGATGGCGAACCCGACGCCGAGGGTGAGGCCGATAGCGGGGAGCACCATGACGGTGACCCAGATTCCCTCGGTCGTGTTCACTCGAGCCACTCCCGCGATGATCAGGGCGATGATGCCGAGGATTGCGAGTCCGATCGACGACGCAGCCATGTAGGTGAGCACGCGTTCGGTACGATAGACCGTTACTGGAGTGTTTTCTGCCACAGTGACAAGGATAGAGGCACAACGGGTGCCCATGAGCGGAGTAGTGCGATGCCTACCGGCAAGGTCAAGTTTTACGACGACGAGAAGGGCTTCGGCTTCATCACGTCCGACGACGGCCAGGAGGTCTTCCTCCACGCGTCCGCTCTGCCCGCAGGCACCACCGGCATCAAGGCCGGAAGCCGCCTGGAGTTCGGTGTAGCCGACGGAAAGAAGGGCGCGCAGGCGCTCTCGGTTCGCGTGCTCGAGGCCGCCCCCTCGCTCGCCAAGCTGAACCGCAAGCCCGCCGATGACATGGCCGTCATCGTTGAAGACCTGGTCAAGCTGCTCGACAGCGTCGGCGGCAACCTCAAGCGCGGCCGCTACCCCGACAAGAGCACGTCGGGCAAGATCGCCCTCATGCTTCGCAAGGTCGCGGACGACCTGGATGCCTGACCTGATCTCTGTCGCCAGGGCAGCTCTTCTCGAGGTCACCCCCGAGGCCACCATCGGCGCTCCCTCCGGACAGGTCGAAGAGGCGGGGGCGACCACCGTCACCTTCCAGGCGAACATGGCCGGGTACCCGGGCTGGCACTGGACTGTCTCTGTCGCCACCCTCGACGACGCCGAGCCGAGCGTGCTCGAGGTCGAGCTCATGCCCGGCAACGGCGCGCTGCTCGCACCCGACTGGGTGCCGTGGAGCGAGCGCCTCGCTGACTACGAGGCCGCGCAGGAGGCCCTGTCGGCCGACTCCGACGAGACTGACTCTGAGGCATCGGATGACGAGGACGACGATGACGACGACCTCGGCAGCGACGTGCTGCACGGCGGCGACCTCGACGGAGTCGACATCGACGAGGCCGTCGAGTCGGACGATGAGTCAGATGACGACGACGACTCCGACGAGGAGTCCGAGCTCGAGGACGACGACAGCGACGATGAGGACGACGATCTCGACGACGAGGGCGACGACCGCACCTACTAGGCGGTGAGGGCGTCCACGACGAACTCGATGCACTTCACGAGCTGGCGCACGTCGTTCGGCTCGACCGCGACAAAGGTCGCGATGCGCAGCTGGTTGCGACCGAGCTTGCGGTAGGGGTCGGTGTCGACCACGCCGTTCTCGCGCAGCACCTTGGAGACCGCGGCGGCATCCACCGCGTCGGTGAAGTCGATCGTGACGACGACCTGCGAGCGGTGGTCGGGGTCGCTGACGAAGGGCGTCGCGTAGTCAACCGACTCGGCCCAGTCGTAGAGCACCTGCGATGACTCCGCCGTGCGGGCCGCGGCCCACGCGAGACCGCCGTTGCCGTTGATCCAGTCGATCTGCGCCTCCATGAGCAGCAGCGTCGAGATGGCCGGGGTGTTGAGCGTCTGGTTGAGGCGCGAGTTGTCGACCGCGTTCTTCAGCGAGAGGAACTCTGGGATATACCGATCGGATGCCGCGATCTGCTCGATGCGCGCGATCGCCGCCGGCGACATCAGCGCGAACCACAGCCCGCCCTCTGCGGCGAAGTTCTTCTGCGGCGCGAAGTAGTAGACGTCGGTCTCGGTGACGTCGAAGTCGGCGCCGCCCGCGGCGCTCGTAGCGTCGATGACGGTGAGTGCGGGCCCGACGACGCGGGTGACGGGCGCCATCACGCCGGTCGAGGTCTCGTTGTGGGGCCAGGCGTAGACATCCACGCCGTCGACGATCTCGACCTCGGAGCGCGAGCCGGCGGCGGCGTTGATGACGACCGGGGCGGTGAGGTGCGGGGCGGCAGCGGCCTGCGCGAACTTCGAGCCGAACTCGCCGAAGGTGAGGTTCTCGGCGCGGTCGAGGACGAGCGAGTAGGCGGCCGAGTCCCAGAACGCGGTCGATCCGCCGTTGCCGAGCACGACCTCGTAGCCCTCGGGAAGGCGGAACAGCTCGGCGAGGCCGGTGCGCACGCGGCCCACGAGATCCTTGACCGGAGCCTGGCGGTGCGAGGTGCCGAGCAGTGCCGCATGGGCGGTGAGGTGGTTGAGCTGCTCCTGGCGCACCTTGGAGGGGCCGCAACCGAAGCGTCCGTCGGCGGGCAGGAGGTCGGCGGGAATCGTGATCTGCGGCATCCGTTCATTCTAAGGTCGACCCGTCAGCGCCTCGGATTCGCAATCGGTAGGCTAGACGCTTAGCCAACGGCAGGAGGGACACCGATGACTGATCTCGTGGACACAACAGAGATGTACCTCCGCACGATCCTCGATCTCGAGGAGGAGCACATCGTGCCCCTGCGTGCTCGCATCTCGGAGCGCCTCGGCCACTCGGGCCCCACGGTCTCGCAGACCATCGCCCGCATGGAGCGTGACGGCCTGGTCAACGTGGAGGGCGACCGCCACCTCGAGCTCACCCCCGCAGGCCGCAGCAAGGCGACGCACGTGCTGCGCAAACACCGTCTCGCCGAGCGCCTGCTCGCCGACGTCATCGGCCTCGAGTGGGCCTACGTGCACGACGAGGCCTGCCGCTGGGAGCACGTCATGAGCGAGCAGGTCGAGCGCCGCGTGCTCGAGCTGCTCGGCAACCCGACCGAGTCGCCCTACGGCAACCCGATCCCCGGTCTCGCCGAGCTCGGGGTTCCCGCCGCACCTGCCTTCATGGACGGCGTCGTCAACCTGGTCGAGCGCGTGGCCGGTTCGACGGAGCCGGTCTCCGTGGTCATCCGCCGCCTTGGCGAGCCCGTGCAGTTCGAGCCGGAGCTGCTCACCCAGCTGCAGGGCGCGGGTGTCATGCCCGGCGCAACGGTGACCGCGTCGGCCGCTGGCTCGTACGTCTTCGTCTCGGTTGAGGGCTTCGGCGACGGTCTGGAGCTGCCCAACGAGGTAGCCGTTCACATTTTCGTCGGAATCTAAATACCGTTCTCACCCCTCCGATGGGTTAACCTGAGGCTCTTGGAGTTCCACGAGTTCTGGGAGAGTCGAATGACGAGCAGGAGCAGCAGCCAAACCACGGCTGCGAGCGCCTGCCTCGGAATACGGCACAGCGGTACTGCGAGCGTGTTCATACGCTCGCTTAATGACTAGGCACTGTCTCACGACAGTGCCTTTTTGTTTGTCCGCTCGCTCTCTGCTCATGGTGCACCGAGACGCACGTCGAACGCCTGCAAGCCGTGCAGGCCTCTCGAAAGGGAAGCAATGCGAACTCTGGTCCTCAACGCCGGATACGAGCCTCTGGCCGTGGTGTCCTTCAAGCGCGCACTCGTGCTCGTGATGAATCAGAAGGCGACAATCGTCGCCGCGGATGACGAGCATCCGGTGATCGGATCGACCGGGGAGTGGGATCGCCCCAGCGTCATCATCCTTCGGCGCTACGTTCGCGTCCCCAGCGGACGCAGCGTGCCGGTCAGCCGGCGCGGCGTTCTGCGACGCGACGCCCAGCGCTGCGCGTACTGCGGCGCGAGCGCCAACACCATCGACCACGTCATGCCCCGCTCGCGCGGCGGCAAGGACAGCTGGGAGAATCTCGTCGCCTGCTGCCTCAAGTGCAACAACCTCAAGGGCGACAAGACCCCGCAGGAGATGCACTGGAAGCTGCTCTTCACGCCGAAGGCGCCGCACGGCGTCTCGTGGCTGGTGCGCGGGATCGAGCGCGAGATGCCGTCGTGGGAAGAGTTCCTCGCCCCCGCCGCATGAGCATTCGTTACCAAGTTGTGAGAATTGCTGACTCGGGTCTAGGGTCGATACAGCCCGTTTGACCCGATACCTAGCAAAAAGGCCTGCCTCTGTGCTTGATTCGCAGCACGTCCCCGCGCGGGACGGACGAGATCACCTCTTTGGTGACTCTGCGAACGCACAGCCCCCGCTGCCCTCCCGTCGCGATCTGCGAGCACCGTCGAAGAAGAAGCGCGGCCGCACCTCCGCCCCCGTTTCGCGCCCCATTGACTCGGCCTACCCTGCCTCGCGTGTGATCGTCGTGCGCCAGGCGCCGAAGAAGCTCAAGCGCAAGAGGGGCAGCGGTTTTCTCACGATCGTTGCCGTGATCGGCCTGTTCGGATCCGTCGCGCTGCCCGCCTATGCCATGGCACCGAGAGCGGATGCCGACTCCGGCACCCTGACGGCAGCCAAAGACACCGAGGCGGCCCTCACGGTCTCAGAAAATGCCACCATCGCCACGACCGTGCGCGGCGCCTTCCAAGCCACGACGGCGACCGACTTGCGCAGCCAAAAGCGCACGGCCGCGATGGCGGCAAACTACGAGGCCTACATGGCCTCTGGCGCCCGCGAGAAGGGCGACGACTACCCCTGGTTCAGCGAGCTCTCGAACAACCAGGGTGGCGGCCTCTCGCCCCTCAACTACTTCTACCGCGAATGCGTGGACTTCGTCGCCTGGCGCCTCAACCGCGACGCGGGCTCGACGAGTGCGCCGTTCGTCTACGACTGGTCGACCCTTACCCCCTCCGGCGGCAACGCCAGCCAGTGGAAGTACGCGTGGACCAGCAAGGGATGGCCGACCAGCACCACCCCGATCGCCGGCGCGGTGGCCTGGTACAACTACAACCACGTCGCCTACGTGAAGCAGGTGAACGCCGACGGCACCATCGTCGTCGAGGACTACAACCAGGCGGGCATGCACCAGTACGACATCCGCACGGTGCCGGCGAACGACGCGCAGCTCTACCTGTACCCGCCTCCTAGGTAAACTCATACCGCCAGCCTCTGTAGCTCAATGGAAGAGCAGTTCCGTCCTAAGGAAACGGTTGGGGGTTCGAGTCCCTCCAGGGGCACCAGCTGAGTCTGGCTACAACCCCGGCCATGCAGTGCCTAGGCCGTGTTGAACGGGCCGCCACGACCGAAGGCGAGTCGCGCGAATCGCGTTCCCATGCGCGTGAGGGCACGGGCGTTGGGGTGCAGGCCATCGTCGAGGTCGCCCACTTCGTGGGGGGTGAGCAGGCGGCGACCGTCGAGATAGTGCAGGTGGTCGTCACGGCGCTGGCTGATCACGGTCGCGAGCGCTTCTCTCACGACATCCAGGCTCATGCTGCCCTGCTCGAGCTGGCGAGGGTCGCCGCCAGAGGTGGCCATGCCCCGTTGGATGATCGTTGGCCCGGGTAGCGCTTCTACCGAGGGGCACGGGATGGGCCCGATGAGGACCACCGGGGTGTCGGGATGCCCGTCTCGCACGGTGTCGAGAAAGCCGTGCAGAACGGGTTCGAAGGAGCGCCGCCGCATGAGGTCGCCGTTCACAACGTTGATTCCGATTTCGAGGCTGATCGCGTCAGCTGGCAGATCGCGGATGGTGCGGGCCACGAAGGGATCGCCAACCGCGTTGCCGCTGAAGCCGAGATTCACCACCGTCGATCGTGAGCGGGCAGCAGCCACGACCGGCCAGGTCTGGGTGGGCGCGGATGCCTCGCCGCCCTGGCTGATCGACGAGCCATGGTGCACCCACCTCGGTCGCGTATCGACAGGGCTCGCGAGCGGCGCATCAGCGCGAAACTCGATGAGCTCGACCGAGCACGAGTGCGGCAGCCAGACCTCGATGTTCTTGAGGTGGGTTCCGAGCCCGCTGAACCTCAGTGTCACGGGTTCACCGCGCCGGACGACGGAGTACGAGAGAGGGTCGACGAGGGTCGCATGTTCGGGAGCGACGACCCGCTGCGATCGACGCACGCCGTCGACGACGAGGTCGAGCACAACGGGCGCGGGCCGTTGGCCGAAGGGGTTGATGCCGATGATCTCTGTCACGAGTTCGATCGTGTTCGCGCTGGTTCGGGTTGCCAGCCGCACCCCTGAGGTCATCGTGAGCACGAAGTCAAAGTTGCGGGTGGGTATCTGCGGTGCCGTCCAGGCCGGAAGCCGGCGAGGTCGCACCCCTGCCTCCCCTGGCGCGAGGTCCAGCGCGCCAACGACGTGCACAAGCGCAGAGGGAAAGACCTCGACGTGGGTCAGAGCGTCCACGCGTGCACCCCCGGCCCGACCGTATACCTGGATGAGTCGGGCAGTTCGACGACCGCAGCCGTGCCCGTTGGCACGGTGCAGGTAACGCGAGTCGTGCCGTCCGCATCGCGCGACCAGCCGCTCGTGGCGAGACCGTATGGTGTCTCGAGCTCCGCTCGAGCGAAGTCGAGTCGAGGGGTCACGTGCGGTGCGATACGCAACGTTCGGTATCCCGGCTGCAGGGGGGAGAGGCCGGCGAGGTGGCGGTGCATCCAGTCGGCGACGCTACCCAGCGCGTAGTGATTGAACGACGTCATCTCGCCCGGGTTGAGCGAGCCGTCGGGTCGCATGCTGTCCCAGCGTTCCCACACGGTCGTAGCCCCCATCGTCACCGGGTAGAGCCACGATGGGCACTCGCGTTGCAGCAGAAGCTCGATCGCGTCGTCCACGTGCCCGGTCGTCGTGAGGGCGTCGAGCACCAGGGGGGTCCCGACGAACCCGGTGGCTATGTGGTGGCCTGCATCGCGCACGAGTTCGGCCAGTCGCGTGCCGAGTTCTGCCATCGCATCCGGGATCAGCTCGAACGCGATGGCGAGAGCGTAGGCGGTGGGGGCGTCGGAGCTGAGGCGAGAGGCAGACGCGCGGAAGCGCGCCCGGAAGGCCGCACGAGCACGTACGGCCTCGGCCGCATACGGGCTGGCTTCGACACCGAGAAGCGCATCGGCCCGAGCGACGAGATCAAGCGACCGGATGTACCACGCTGATGCCACGAGATCGGCACTCGTCGCGGCTTGCTCCGGGTGGTTGGGTGGCGCCGTGGGGTCGAGCCAGTCGCCGAACTGGAAGCCACCCTCGATGAGCCCCGTGCCGGCGGCGCGCGCAACGAGCCGGTCGGCCCAGGCGCGCATCGACGCGGCCTGTCTCTCGAGAAGGCTGCGGTTTCCGAATCGATCGTGAAGAACCCATGGCACGACCGTTGCGGCGTCGCCCCAGGCGGCCACCTCGGTCGGCTTCCAGTTGATTACCCAGGGGATGACCACGGGCACGATGCCCCCTGCTGCCGTCTGCTCTAGCGTGAGATCCTCGAGCCACGACGACAGAAAGGCGTCGCAGTCGTAGAGAAACGCCGCGGTGGGCGCGAACACCTGCACGTCGCCGGTCCAGCCGAGGCGCTCGTCGCGTTGGGGGCAGTCGGTGGGCAGCGCGAGCATGTTGCCGCGCATGCTCCACACAACGTTCTCGTGGAGTCGATTGAGCAGGGGGTCGGAGGTCGAGAAGTGACCTGTGCGTCGCAGGTCGCTGTGCAGCACCACCGCCTCGAAGTCGTCCGGATTGAGGTCGCTAACACCATCGACCTGCACGTAGCGAAAGCCGTGGAAGGTGAATGCTGGCTCCCACACCTCGGGGCCCTCGTCGCCATGCACATATCGATCCATCGCCCGCG
>JBIIAR010000002.1:0-28176 GCA_044239765.1 Microbacteriaceae bacterium | reverse complement strand
TCCTCGACGAGGCCCAGCTCCTCCCCCGCGCGCTCGAGCAGTGTCGACAGGTGCAGCTTCTTCTCGTAGACCTGCATCTCGAGGCCGTGCACGTCGTCGCTCACCGCGGTGAGCCGCTCGCGCAGCCCCTTCTCCTGGCGGCGCAGCTCGGCGAGCTCCTCGTTCTGCGCGCTGCGCTCCGACTCGGCGGCAGTGAGCCGCACGCGGGCCTCGCTGACCGACCGGTCGACCGCGTCGAGCACCGCCGGCAGTGCCTCGACAACAGACGTGGCGGATGCGACCTGACGACGCCGAAGCACGGCCAGTCGCGCCTGCTCCTCTGCAGCAGCGCGCTCGGCGTTGAGCTGCGCGGCGAGCGTCTCGGCGCGGTTCTCCTCGACCCGCACCCGCTCGCGTGCGGTCTCGACGCGGATGCGCTCCTCGACGACGGCGGCACGGGCAGCCTCGAGCTCTGCCAGCAGCGAGTCGCGGGCGCTCACGTCGAGCATGGGGCGCGGGGTGCTCGCGAAGCGGTCGTGCTCTGCGCTCGCGCGCTCGACATCCGTCTCGGCGGTGCGCACGGCCTCGGTGCTGACGGTCACGGCGGCGCTGAGGCGCTCCCACTCCGCCTGCGCGCCCTCGAGCTGCACCCGCAGACGGGCAAGCTGCTCGCTGTGGCTGGCACGGGCGGCGTCGAACTCGTTGAGGGTGGCGAGCGCCTCGGTCGCGGCGACGCGGGCCTTGGCGAGGTCGTCGCGCTTCTCGCTGAGCGTGAAGCCGGTGCGCTCGATGGTGGTGCTGACCGTCTGCAGGCGCTCGGCGGCGCTGTCGCGCTCGGCGACGAGCTCGAGGCGGCTGCGCTTGGCACCGGAGCCACCGCGCAGCACGTACTCGGTGAGCACGTCGCCGTTCTTCGTGATGATGGTGACGTCTTTCACTGCGCGTAGCGCGGTCCAGGCGGCGCGGGCGGCATCCAGGTCGTCGACGACGACGACCCGCGCCAGAATTCCGGTAATGCCGTCGGGGGCCGTGACCAGGTCGGCGGCAGCAGTCGCCCCCGCGGGCAGCTCGCCCAGCGAGGGGGCGGATGCGGCAGAGGCCACGACGATCTCGACCCGGCCGGCGTCGCTCGAGCGGGCGTGGTCGAGGCCGGCGATCGCCGCGTCGTGGTCGTCGGCGAGCACGGCATCGGCGAGGGAGCCGAGTGCGGCGGCGATGGCCGCCTCGTAGCCGGGCCGCACCTTGACGTGGTCGGCGACGAGGCCGCGGATGCCGCGCACACCCGCCTCGACGATGGCCGTCGATCCGTCCTTCTGATCGACCGCGAGGCTGAGGGCAGAGTTGCGGGCGGCGAGCGCGTCGCGTTCGCGCTCGAGAACGTGCAGCTCGTCGCGAATGGTCTCGACCTCGGCCACGAGAGCAGCGACGCGTGCCTCGGCATCCTCGTAGGCGACGGCGAGGGTGTCGTCGACGTCACCGGTCGCCTCGCCGAGGGCGTCGAGGTCAGCGCGGGCCGCCTCGCGGCGGGCCTCCGCCTGCTCGAGGGCGGCCTGCTGGCGGGCGAGCTCACCGGCGGCGGCATTGAGCGACGAGCGGGCGACGTCGACGCGCGAGGCGTGCCCGGCGAGCTCGAGGTCGTGGCGGCTGACGAGGGCGGACTGCGCCGCGATCTCTTCATCGAGAGAGTCGAGCGAGGCTTTCGCGGTCGACGCGAGAGCGCTGACCCGGCCGACGGCAACCTCGGCCTCGGCAACGTCGGCCCGCAGGCGCACCGCCTCGTCGAGGGCGTCCTGCACGGACTGCTGCGAGATGCTCGAACTGCCACTGGGTCCGTCGGCCTGCTGCCCGAGCAGCGCGAGACGCTGGTTGGCGAGGCTGTAGAGGCCGCGCAGGCGCTCCTGCACCGACTCGAGTCCGAAGCTGACCCGACGGGCGATGTCGACGGCGTCGCCGACCTGCGCCTGCTCGATGCGAGCCTCGCGCAGCTTGTTCTGGTCGAGCTGCTCCTGCAGCACGATGCGCTCCGTCTTGCGCTCACTCTCACTGCGACTGGATGCGGTGATCGCCTCGCGCAGCTCAACCACCTCGTCGGCGAGCAGCCGGGCGCGCGCGTCGCGAACGGTCGCCGCGATCTGCTGGGCTTCCTTCGCGATCTCCGCCTGGTGTCCGAGCGGTTTCAACTGTCGGCGAATCTCACCCGCGAGGTCGCTCAGCCGGGTCAGGTTGGCCTGCATCGCGTCGAGCTTGCGCAGCGTCTTCTCTTTGCGGCGGCGGTGCTTGAGAATTCCGGCGGCCTCTTCGATGAAGCCGCGGCGCTCCTCTGGGGTCGCGTGCAGCACCTTGTCGAGCTGGCCCTGACCGACGATGACGTGCATCTCGCGGCCGAGTCCGCTGTCGCTCAGCAGCTCCTGCACGTCGAGAAGGCGGCAGGTCTCGCCGTTGATCGCGTACTCGCTCGCGCCGTTGCGAAAGAGGGTGCGGCTGATGGTGACCTCGGCGTACTCGATCGGCAGCGCGCCGTCGGAGTTGTCGATGGTGAGAATGACCTCGGCACGGCCGAGCGGGCCACGGGTCGTGGTGCCGGCGAAGATGACGTCTTCCATCTTGCCGCCGCGCAGGGTCTTCGCGCCCTGCTCTCCCATCACCCAGGCGAGGCCGTCGACGACGTTGCTCTTGCCGGAGCCGTTGGGGCCGACGACCGCGGTCACGCCCTTCTCGAAGGCAAAGGTGGTCGGCTGCGCGAACGACTTGAAGCCCTTGAGGGTGAGGCTCTTGAGATACACGGCCACACCCTTTCTCGCTTGGCAACCTCCGTATACGGTACCGGAAGGAGGAACCGTGGCTGAGTGGGTCGTCGAAGAGCTGGAGGTCGGGCAATCCGACGACTTCGCCGCTGCCGTGGAGATCATGAACGAGACCGAGGCGCAGGCGTACGGTCACGACGAGCTGCGGCAGACGCCCGATGAGACGCTGCCCTGGTGGCAGAATTCCGCGAACCCCCACCGCCTCTTCGGGGTGCGGGTCGACGGGCAACTGGTGGGATGCGGCTCCTACGAGTACCTGCTGGCTGACGCCGAGGGCTGCTGGGCCCGCGTCAGCGTGCTCTCGTCGCACCGCGAGAAGGGCATCGGCACCGCGCTCGCGCGGTTCATCGACGGCGTCGCGCGCGCCGACGGTCGCAGCAAGATCATCACCTTCTTTCCGTCCCCGGATGCCCCGGGCGACCGCATCCACGCGCCCACCGGCTTCGGGAGTGTGCCAGCGGGCAACCCCGAGGTGCGCTTCGCGCTGCGCCACGGCTTTCGCCTCGAGCAGGTCGAGCGCGGCAGTCGCCTGACCCTCCCTGTAGCGGTCGAGGTCGAGCCGCCCGCCGGCTACCGCCCGCACTTCTGGATCGACGCGACCCCGCCCGAGTGGCTCGAGCAGATGGCGGTGCTCAATACGCGCATGAGCACGGATGCGCCCTCGGCCGGCCTCGAAGAGCCAGAGGACATCCACACCGTCGAGCGCATTCTCGAGCAGGATGCCGCCGTCGCCCGCGACCCCCGCAGCTTTCTCTACAGCGCGGTCGAGCACGTGCCCACGGGTGTTCTCGCTGGCTACACCTCGATGGCGGTGCCGGTGGAGACCGACCGCAGTGTCGCGCAGTACTCGACGCTCGTGCTCAAGGAGCACCGCGGACACCGCCTCGGCATGCTGCTCAAGCTCGCCAACCTCGACCACCTGCAGCGCGAGCGCCCCGGCTACCCCTCGATCATCACCTTCAACGCCGAGGAGAACCGCTACATGCTCGACGTCAACGAGGCCGTGGGCTTCGTGCCGATGGGCTACGAGGGCGCCTGGCGCAAGGATCTCTAAAGGGCCGTCTTCGGCATCCGCTGGCAGAAGGGGCAGAAGTGCGAGCCGCGGTTCATGAACTGCTCGCGCACGAGCAGCCGACCGCAGCGGGGGCAGGGCTTGCCCTGCTGCCCGTAGGCCTGCAGGGAGCGCTCGAAGTAGCCGCTCGTTCCGTTGACGTTCTTGTACTGCTCGTCGAAGCTCGTGCCGCCCTCGGCGAGGGCCTGCAGCATGACCGCGCGAACCTCGCCCAGCAGCTGGGTGACCTTCGGTCTAGAGAGGGTGGCGGTCGGCGTCTCGTAGTGCAGCTTCGCGCGCCAGAGGGACTCGTCGGCATAGATGTTGCCGATGCCGCTGATCAGCCCCTGGTCGAGCAGCGCGCGCTTGATTCCGGTGTTCTTCTTGGCCAGACGTGCCCTGAAGATGGCCTCGTCGAAGTGCGGGTCGAGGGGATCGCGGGCGATGTGCGAGACCTGGGTCGGCACGGTCTCGCCGAAGCCCGCATCGACGAGCTTGTCGATGGCCATGGAGCCGAAGATGCGCTGGTCGACGAAGTTGATGCGGTCGCCCGTGTCGAGGTCGAAGCGGATGCGGGTGCGCAGGTCTTCTGCCCCGGCCTCGCGCAGCAGCACCTGGCCGCTCATGCCCAGATGGATGACCAACGCCTCGGCACCGCCAACGGGTATCCAGAGAAACTTGCCCCGACGCTGCGGGCGCTCGAGCACGGCTCCGGTCAGCCGATGCACGAAGTCCTCACTCGGACCGTCGTGCCGACGCAGCGAGCGCTCGTCGAAGACCTCGACGGATGCGATGGTGGCCCCAGTGACCGCCGGCTCGAGGCCCGCGCGAACGACCTCGACCTCAGGAAGCTCCGGCACCGGCCTGCAGGCTTGTCCACGCCTCGAGCGCCGCGGCCATCTCGGCCTGCTTCTTGCTCGAGCCGTCGCCGGTCGCGGCCGGGGTGCCGTCGATGAGCACGGTGGCGTTGAAGCGCTTGAGGTGGTCGGGTCCGCTATCGGTGACGACGTAGGTGGGCAGGCCGTGGCCGAGGCGGGCGGCGAGCTCCTGCAGGCTGGTCTTGGGATCCATCGCAGCACCGAAGCGCTCGGGGTTCTGCATGAGGGGGCGGATCAGGCGCAGCACGAGGTCGGTGGCGACATCGCCGCCGAGGCTCAGGTACGCGGCTCCGATGATCGCCTCTACGGCATCCGCCAGTATTGACGACTTCTCGCGGCCGCCGGTGAGCTCCTCACCGCGGCCGAGCCGCAGGTGGGCGCCGAGCCCGATGGTGCGGGCGACCTCTGCGAGGGCAACGGACGACACGAGGCTCGCCCGGCGCTTGGCCAGGTCACCCTCGTCGAGGTCGGGGTTCTCGGTGTAGAGCATGACCGTGACGGCCTGCCCGAGAATCGAGTCGCCGAGAAACTCGAGGCGCTCGTTGTTGGCGACGCCGCCGTTCTCATACGAGAACGAGCGGTGCGTCAGGGCGAGCTCCAGCAGCTGCTCGCCGATGTCGACGCCGATGGCAGACGACAAATCAGCGCGTGAGCCAACAGAGTCGGTCACGCGCTGATCTCCCTACACGGGGAAATTGTTAGACGTCCGCGACCTTGCGGCCCTTGTACTCCAGGTACAGGGGCGTGCCGGTCGAGTCCTCGACGACCTTCGCGCGGTGCGGAAGGCTGTAGACGGTCTTGCCGTTCTCGACGGTCTTGACCAGGGTGGGGGCAGTTGCCTTCCACTGGGCGCGGCGCATGCGGGTGCTCGCCCGCGACATTTTGCGCTTCGGTACAGCCATGAGTTTCTCTTCTCTAGTTCAGTCTTGGGGTTCGTCTGACCGCAATGCCTCAAGCGCAGACCAACGAGGGTCAATTCTCTCAGCAGGCTTCCTATCCGGGAAATCGGCCAGCTTCTCACCCGTTTCGGGGTCGAGACCTGGGCAATCCGGACGACAGACCGGTTGGAACGGCAGTGCCAGCACTACCGCATCCCTGACCAACGGCTCAAGGTCGACGTGATCGTCAACCACCGTGTAGTCAAAAGCTTCGTCCTCAGAGTACGCGAAAAGCTCCGCGATATCGACCCGGAGGGTGTCTGAGATCGGGTCGAGGCAGCGAATGCACTCCCCCTCGACCAGCGCGTCGGCCTCGGCGGTGACCAGGATGCCGTCGTGCAGCGACTCGAGGCGCGCCTCGACGTTGATCGGGGCGCCCTGCTTGACGCCGATGACAGCGTTGCCGAAGGCCTCGGTGGCGGTGGCGTCGATCGAGCGCTCACGCATCTCACCGGGGCGGTGCATGAGGTCGAAGACCGGCACGTTCAGCGGGCTGACAGGGGTAGAAGACACGAGGGTCGAGTTTACTCGGTTGCCGGGGTGCCCGCTGGGCTATGCCGCCTCCAACTCCGTCAGCACCTCGTCATAGATGGCGAGGGCGCGGGCGACCTCGTCGGCGGTGACCACGCAGGGTGGAACCACGTGGATGCGGTTGTCGGCCACGAAGGGCAGCAGCCCCTTCGCCATCAGCGCCTTCTTCAGCTGAGCCACCGAGGTGCCAGAGAGCGGCTCCCGCGTGGTCGGGTCGCTGACGAGGTCGAGGGCCCAGAAGACGCCGACGCCGCGCACCTCGCCGATGACGGGATGCTTCTCGGCGAGTGCGCGCAGGCCCGGTCCGAGAACATCGGCCCCAATCGCGGCCGCGTGCTCGATGACGCCCTCGTCTTTCATCGCGTCGATCGACGCGACGATGGACGCCATGGCCAACGGGTGCCCCGAGTAGGTGAGGCCACCGGGAAAGACCTGGGTCTCGAAGGCCTGCGCGATGGACTCCGAGATGATGACGCCACCCACGGGCACGTAGCCGCTGTTGACGCCCTTGGCGAAGGTGATGAGGTCCGGAACTACGCCGAACTGCTGCCAGGCGAACCAGCTGCCCGCGCGGCCGAAGCCGCACATGACCTCGTCGAAGATGAGAACGATGCCGTGCTCGTCGCAGAGGCGGCGCACACCCTCGAGGTAGCCGGGCGGCGGCACGAGCACGCCAGCGGTGCCGGGGATCGTCTCGAGCAGGATGGCGGCAATGGATGACGGACCCTCGACGTCGATCACGCGCGACAGGTGGCGCAGCGCGCGGGCCGACTCCTCCTCGGGCGACGACGACCAGAACTCGCTGCGGTAGCTGAAGGGGCCGAAGAAGTGCGCGTGTCCGCGCGAGAACTCGTTCGGCAGGCGACGCCAGTCGCCGGTGGCGACGATGGCCGCGCCGGTGTTGCCGTGGTACGACCGGTAGGCACTGAGCACCTTGTCACGGCCGGTGGTGAGGCGCGCCATGCGAATCGCGTTCTCGTTCGCATCCGCCCCGCCGTTGGTGAAGAAGACCTTGCCGAAGTGGCTTCCCGCAAGACCGAGGATGCGCTTGGCCGCCTCGCCGCGGGCGAGGTTGCCGTTGGCGGGTGCGACGGTTGCGAGCACCTCCGCCTGCTTCTGGATCGCCTCGACCACGCGGGGGTGGCTGTGGCCGATGTTGACGTTGACCAGCTGGCTCGAGAAGTCGAGGTACTCGGTGCCGTCGAAGTCCCAGACGGTGCTGCCGAGCCCGCCGGCGATGACGAAGGGGGCGAGGGAGCCCTGGGCGCTCCACGAGTGAAAGACGTGCGCACGATCGAGGTCGTAGGCGAGCTGTCCGTCGGCGGGGTCGAGTTCTTCGTGCATGGTGCGTCCTTACGGTGGTGGAGCGGGTGGCCCCGAGAGGAGCCACCCGCTCACAGGTTACTGTCCGCCCTTGGTGAGCGTCACGTCGATCGGGGTGTACTCGCCGTCGACGACAACACCCTCCTCTTTGAGCTCAGCGAGAGCCTTCTCGATGTACTCGTTGGAGTAGGCCGACTCGGCCGGCTCCGCGGTGATCAGCTCGAGGCCGTCCTGGTTCTTGGCCGAGAGCGCACCCGCGACCGTCTTGTCCCAGGCTGCCTCGTCGATGACGGCGAAGTCGCCGCCCGCCCAGATGAGCTTGTTGACCTCGTTCATCTGCCAGAGCTGGTGAACCGGGCCGACCGGGTAGGCGAGCTCCGCGTTGGTGGCTGCGTCGAAGACGATCGTCGCGGCCTCCTCGGGGTTGTCGCGGGCGAAGACCCAGCCCTTGGTGACGGCCTTGAGGAAGCGCACGGCGGCGTCGGCGTAGGCCAGGTCGCTCTCGAGCTTGGCGGTGTCAGCCCAGATGGCGTCCTGCAGCATGGCGCCCTCGGTGTCCTCGTACGAGACGACGTCGAAGTCCTCCGGCTGGTAGAGCTCGCCGGTCTCGGGGTTCTCGACCTCGAGGATCTGCGCCCACTCGTTGTAGGTCATCGCCTGGGCGGCGTCGACGTCACCGTCGAGCAGGGCGTTCATGTCGAAGCCCTGCGTGGTGATCGACACCGACGACGCGTCGAGGTCTTCTGCGGCCATGGCCGCGAAGATCTCCCACTCGTTGCCGAAGCCCCACGAGCCGATGCGCTTGCCCTCGAAGTCGCTGACCGACTCGACGCCGTCGCCCTTGAAGGAGACCTGCAGCGTGCCGGACTTCTGGAAGACCTGCGCGATGTCGGTCAGCTCGACGCCGGACTCGAGGGTGCCGAGCACCTTCGGAACCCAGGCGACGGCGAAGTCGACGTCACCCGCGACGAGGGCGTCCTGCGGAACGATGTCACCACCCGAGGGGATGATCTCGACGCTGTCGAAGCCCTCCTCCTCGAAGTAGCCCTGGTCGAGCGCGACGTAGTAGCCGGCGAACTGCGCCTGAGGCAGCCACTGCAGCTGCAGCTTGATGTCGGTCAGCGGCTCGAAGTCACCCGAGGCGGCCTCGTCGGCCGGTGCGGAGCATCCGGCGAGCGTGATGCCCGCGACGGCAATCGCGGTCGCGGCTGCGAGGCCGCGTCTAATGCTGTGTCTCATGCTGGTCCTTTCGTGGTGGGTGGTGCAGGGGTCCCGGTTAGACCGGCTTTCTCCTCGTCGCGAAGCGCTCGAGCGCCGACGTGACGAGGAAGAGGGCGAGACCGATTGCTATGGCACCAGCGACATAGGCAAAGGCGAGGGACGCACGGCCGGACTTGGCGTACGTGGCGATGGAGGTGCCGATTCCGTCGGCGGGGCCGCCGAAGTACTCGGCGACGAGGGCAGAGATGACCGCGAGGGAGCTCGCGATGCGCAGACCCGTCAGCAGGTAGGGCAGCGCCGTTGGCAGGGTCAGCACGCGAAAGGTCTGCAGGGGCGATGCCCCCGAGGCGCGCAGCAGGTCACGATGCACCGGATGCGTCTGCCGCAGCCCCCGAAGCACATTGACGAACACCGGAACGAAGGCTGCGATCGCGGCGACCGCCACCCGCCCGAACTGGCTCGACGCCCCGAACATCGTGTTGAAGATCGGGGTGAGTGCGACGATCGGCACCACCGCGATCGCGGCCACCAGCGGAGCCAGCATGCCGTCGATCGGCCCGAAGGCCGCGGCGATCGCGGCGAGCACGATGCCGGCCAGCGCCCCCGCCAGCAGCCCGAGCAGGGCGTTGGTTCCGGTGATCTGCATGTCTTCGAGGATGATCTCGCTGCGCTTGAACAGCTCGTTCACGATCGCGACGGGGCTGGGCAGCGCACGCGGCGCGGCGTTCAGCACATCGACGACGAGGTACCAGACGGCAAGCAGGATCACCCCGACCGCTATCGGCGCTGCGACTCTGGCCCAGGTCATCGCTCGTTCGCCCGCTCCACCGGAGTGCCGTGCAGCGCCTCGCGCACGGCGGTGACCCGCTCGAAGTACTGCGGCGACTCGCGCAGCGACTCACCGCGGTCGGTGCCGAGGTTCGTCGGCAGTATCTCGGTGATGCGTCCGGGGCGGGGGCTCATCACGACGACGCGGTCAGAGAGGAAGACCGCCTCGGGAATGGAGTGGGTGACGAAGACGACGGCGGCGCCGCTCTCGGCCGTGATGCGCACGAGCTCGGACTGCAGCCGCTCGCGGGTCATCTCGTCGAGGGCGCCGAAGGGCTCGTCCATGAGAAGAAGGCGCGGCTGCTCGGCGAGCGCGCGGGCGATCGCGACCCGCTGCTGCATGCCACCTGACAGCTGGTCGGGGTAGCGGTCGATGAAGTCCGTCAGGCCGACGAGCTCCGCGAGCTCTGCGACGCGCGACGTACGTGCCGCCTTGGCCATGCCGTGCAGCTCGAGCGGCAGTGCGATGTTGCCGGCGACCGTGCGCCACGGCAGCAGGCCCGCCTGCTGAAAGGCGATGCCGTAGTCCTGGTCGACGCGCGCCTTCTCCGGGCTCTTGCCGAAGACCTCGAGCGAGCCGGTCGAGCTCTGGTCGAGGTCGGCGATGAGGCGCAGCAGGGTCGACTTGCCGCATCCGCTCGGTCCGATGAGGGAGATGAACTCGCCGGCCTCGATCTCGAGGTCGACGTCGGTGAGGGCGACGACATCCCCGGTCTTGGTCTGAAAGGTCTTGCCAACACTGGCGGCCCGTACGGCGATGTCCGTCATGCGGTCTGTTCTCCTCGTCGGTAGTTCTTCAGGCCGACGCCGATGAGGGCGACCGTGCCCGCGGCGATGAGGCCGAGTGCGATGGATCCGAGGGTCGGACCCCACGGCGCGGCCGGGTCGCTCGACCCCTGGCCCGCGAGCGAGATGAGCATGCGGCCGATACCGCCGCGCATGCCGATGCTGACCTCGGCGACAACAGCACCGACGACAGCGCTGGCTGCCGCGAGCCGCAGGGCGGGCAGCAGGTGCGGCACCGCGGCGGGGATGCGCAGGCGAACTAGGGTGGCCCAGTAGCCGGCGGCGTAGCTGCGCATGAGGTCGACGTGCATGCGGTCCGGCGAGTTGAGTCCACGCAGCGTGCCGATCGCCACCGGGAAGAAGGCGAGGTACGAGGCGATCACGGCAACAGACAGCCACTGCGGCCAGGGCAGCCCAGGCCCGCGGTCGATCTGCGTTCCGATGCTGCTGAGGATCGGTGCGAAGGCGATGAGCGGCACCGTCTGGCTGACGACGATCCAGGGCAGCAGCCCCCACTCGGCCAGGCGCCAGCGCTGCATGACCGCGCCGAGCAGGGCGCCGACGAGCACACCGATCACCCAGCCGACCGCGGCGATGCCGAGGGTGGTGAGGCCCGCGGTGATCACGGGAACGAACAGCGGCGGGGTGTTGCCGCCGCTCGTCGACTGGAAGAGGCGCGCAGCCATGTCCCAGATGTGCGGCATCGCGCGGTCGTTGGTGCGCGGCAGCAGCATCAGGCCGGAGCCGGTCTCGCCCTCGGTCGCGCCGACGACGTAGCCCTCGGCCGGGCCGATCGCCTTGTAGAGCTCCCACAGGGCAAGCAGGGCGACCACGCCCAGGGCGCCCCACGCGAGCCTACGGATCATGCCTTGGCGACAATCGCGTCACGCATCGCCGGAATCACGGTCTCGCCGTAGACCCGCAGCGTCTCTTCCTTGTTGTCGTGCTGGAGGTAGCCGGCGAACTGGTCGACACCGAGCGCCTTGAGGGCCTCGAGCTTCTCGATGTGCTGCTCTGCCGTGCCGAGCACGCAGAAGCGGTCGACGATCTCGTCGGGCACGAAGTCGACGTGGTCGTTGCCCGCTTTGCCGTGCGAGTTGTAGTCGTAGCCCTCGCGGCCCTTGATGTAGTCGGTGAGCGCGGCAGGCACATCCGACCCCTCACCGTACTTCGCGACGATGTCGGCGACGTGGTTGCCGACCATTCCGCCGAACCAGCGGGTCTGGTCGCGCATGTGCTGCCAGTCCGTGCCGATGTACATCGGAGCCGCGACGCAGAACTTGATGCTCATCGGATCGCGCCCCGCGTTGTCGGCAGCGTCGCGAACGGTCTGGATCATCCACTTGGCGACATCGAGGTCGGCCATCTGCAGAATGAAGCCGTCGCCCACCTCGCCGGTGAGCTTGAGGGCGAGAGGTCCGTAGGCGGCGACCCAGATGTCGAGGGTTGAGCCGACGCTCCACGGAAACTGCAGCTGCGCGCCGTTGTACTCGACAGAGCGCGAGTTCGCGAGCTCGCGGATCACGTGGATCGACTCGCGCAGCGTCTTCAGCGTCGTGGGCGCCCCGTTCGTCACCCGCACCGCGGAGTCCCCACGGCCGATGCCGCAGATCGTGCGGTTGCCGTACATCTCGTTGAGGGTGGCGTAGGTGGATGCCGTGACGGTCCAGTCGCGAGTTGCCGGGTTGGTCACCATCGGGCCCACGATCACCCGCTTCGTCTCAGCGAGGATCTGGCTGTAGATCACATACGGCTCCTGCCAGAGCAGGTGCGAGTCAAAGGTCCAGACGTGGCTGAAGCCGTGCTGCTCTGCGAGCTTGGCGAGCGCAACGGTGCGCGAGGCGGGTGGGTTGGTCTGCAGTACTGCGCCGAAGTCCATGTGGTGCTCTTTCGTTGTGCGGATCGCGCCTGCCGAGATCGGTCTCGACAGGCTCGACCCGCAGAGTTGCTAGATCAGGTACTGCGAGAGGTCGCGCTTGACGAACTGGCCGTCTCCCTTGGCACCGAGGTACTCGTTGTTGTCGATGACGACCTTGCCGCGCGAGAGCACGGTGTCGACGTGGCCGTCGACCTCGAAGCCCTCCCAGGCACTGTGGTCCATGTTCATGTGGTGGGTTTTCTCGTAGCCGATGGAGGTGTGGCCATTCGGGTCGTAAACGACGACGTCGGCATCGGCACCCGGCTGGATGACGCCCTTCTTGCCGTAGAGGCCGAACATGCGCGCCGGGGTGGTCGAGGTGATCTCGACCCAGCGCTCGAGCGTGATCTGCCCGTCGACGACGCCCTGGTAGAGCAGGTCGAGGCGGTGCTCGACCGAGCCGATGCCGTTGGGGATCTTGCTGAAGTCGCCGAGCCCGAGGTCTTTTTGGCCCTTCATGCAGAAGGGGCAGTGGTCGGTCGAGACCATCTGCACGTCGTTCGTGCGCAGCGACTGCCACATGGCGTGCTGGTGTCCCTCGGCCTTGGAGCGAAGCGGGGTGGAGCACACCCACTTCGCGCCCTCGAAGCCAGGGGCGCCCAGCTGCTCCTCCAGAGAGAGGTAGAGGTACTGCGGGCAGGTCTCGGCGAACACGTTCTGCCCCACGTCTCGCGCGGCAGCGAGCTGCTCGACCGCCTGCTTGGCGCTGACGTGCACGACGTAGAGCGGCGCACCCGTCAGGTTCGCGAGCATGATGGCGCGGTGGGTCGCCTCCTCCTCCATCTGCCAGGCGCGGGCAACGCCGTGGTAGTAGGGGTCGGTCTTGCCCTGGGCCAGAAGCTGCTTGACCATGACGTCGATGACCGGGCCGTTCTCGGCGTGCATCATCGTCATCATGCCGGTCTCTGCCGAGACCTGCATCGCCTTGAAGATCTGCGCGTCGTCGCTCATGAAGACGCCCGGGTAGGCCATGAAGAGCTTGAAGCTCGAGATGCCCTCGTCGGGCAGCTGCCGCATGGCCTGCAGCGAGTCATCCGTCACGTCGCCGATGATCTGGTGGAAGGCGTAGTCGATGGCGCAGTTGCCGGCGGCCTTCTGGTGCCAGGTGGCCAGGCCGTCCATGACGCGCTGGCCGTAGGTCTGCACGGCGAAGTCGATGATCGTCGTCGTGCCGCCCCAGGCGGCTGCCCGCGTTCCGGTTTCAAAGGTGTCGGATGCGGCGGTGCCCCCGAACGGAAGCTCCATGTGGGTGTGCGCATCGACTCCACCGGGAATCACGTACTTGCCGGTGGCATCGATCACGCGGTCGACGCCCTGCGTCAGGTCGGTGCCGAGCAGGGTGGAGCCGGGTGCGAGCACTCCGACGATGGTCTCGCCGTCGATGAGCACGTCGGCGAGGCTGCGGCCGGTCGCGGTCACGACCGTGCCTCCGGTGATCAGCGTGGTTGCCATGGCTATGCCTTCGGAATCGACGTGTAGGACTCCGGGCGGCGGTCGCGGTAGAACTGCCAGTCGTCGCGCATCTGCTGCACCATGTCGAGGTCGATGTCGCGAATCATGACCTCCTCGTCGGTGCCCGAGCCCTTCTCGCCGACGAAGTTGCCACGCGGGTCGATCACCTGGCTGGTGCCGTAGAAGTCGACGGCGAGCTCGCCGTACTCGTTGTCCTCCTTGCCGACGCGGTTCGGCTGCAGCACGAAGTAGCCGTTGGCGACCGCTGCGCACGGGCCCTCGACCTCCCACAGGCGGTTCGAGAGACCGGGCTTGGTGGCGTTGGGGTTGAAGACCATGTGGGCGCCGTTGAGGCCCAGCTCGCGCCATCCCTCTGGGAAGTGCCGGTCGTAGCAGATGTAGACGCCGATCTTGCCGACGGCGGTGTCGAAGACGGGGTAGCCGAGGTTGCCGGGACGAAAGTAGAACTTCTCCCAGAAGCGGTCGAGGTGGGGGATGTGGTGCTTGCGGTACTTGCCGAGGATCGTGCCGTCGGCATCCACCACCACCGCCGTGTTGTAGTACACGCCGGTGATGTCCTCCTCGTAGATCGGCAGGATCATCACCATGCTCAGCTCTTTGGCGAGGGCGGCGAAGCGCTGCACGATGGGGCCGTCGGCCGGCTCCGCATAGCGGTAGTACTTCTTGTCTTCGGTGATGCCGAAGTACGGACCGTAGAACAGCTCCTGAAAGCAGATGACCTGCGCACCGTCGGCCGCGGCATCGCGCGCGAACTTCTCATGCTTGTCGAGCATCGAGGCTTTGTCGCCCGTCCACGTCGTCTGGGTGATGGCCGCGCGTACAACTGTCATGCTGTTCTCCCTTGAGGTGCTTTTGTTATTCTCAGGGCTAAACATTTCTCGAACGTTACGCCCTGTGACAGTGGCGTAAATCTACGGGGGTTGCCGTGACATTGATAGCCCTCGCCATCGAGGAGGCCTCGCCCCGCGGCATTGCGGCCGCGATTGCGCGTCTCATCACCCTCGGCGACCTCGCTCCGGGCGATCGGCTGCCGACCGTGCGCGAGCTCGCCGCCGAGCTCGGGGTCAGCCCCGCGACGGTCAGCCACGCGTGGCAGACCCTCTCGCGCGCCGGCCTCGTGGTGAGCCGGGGCCGAAGCGGCACCTTCGTTCGGTCCGCTCCCCGCGAGTGGCTCCCCCTGCGCTACCGCAGCCTCGACGACACGAGCGCGACCCGACTCGACCTCTCGCGGGGCACGCCCGACCCCGAGCTGCTTCCGTCGCTCGCGCCCGCCCTGTCGCGGGTCACCCAGACCGCGGATGCCCCCAGCTACCAGCAGAAGCCCGACATTCCGCAGCTGCACGACCTGCTGCGCGAGACCTGGCCCACCCCTGTCGAGTCCATCACCGTCACCAACGGCGCGCTCGACGCGATTGACCGGGCGATGGCCGCCCTCGCCCGGTTCGGCGACCGCGTCGTCATCGAGAACCCGACCTTTCCGCCCTTTCTCGACCTGCTCGAGCACTACGGCCTCGAGCCCGTTCCGGTTGCCCTCGACGAGTTCGGCATGCGTCCCGACGCCTTCTCGACCGCCCTCGCGTCGGCGCCGAGCATCGTGCTGCTGCAGCCGCGGGCACACAACCCCACGGGGGTGTCGCTGAGCGCGGAGCGGGCCGTGCGGCTCGCAGAGATCCTGCGCCGAACGCGCGCCGCAGACCGGGCCGTCGTGATTGAGGACGACCACTCTGGAGCCGTGACGAGCGCGCAGGACGTCACGCTGGCATCCGTTCTTCCTGACCGGGTTCTGCACGTGCGCAGCTTCTCGAAGTCCCACGGTCCCGACCTGCGCATCGGAGCTCTCGGCGGGCCGCGCGAGCTCGTCGATCGCATCGTCGCGCACCGCATGCTGGGCGCCGGGTGGACCTCGCGCATGACGCAGGCGATCCTCTTCGACCTGCTGACAGACCCGGCCTCGGTCGCGCAGGTGAGTGCCGCCCGCCTCGCCTACACCGAGAGGCAGCGCCTGTTCGCCGCCGCGATGACGGCGCAGGGCATCACCCTGGCACCCGGGGACGGCCTCAACGCCTGGCTGCCCGTGCTCAACGAGCGCGCTGCGACGGTGCAGCTGGCGGGCGACGGGCTGCGGGTGGCACCGGGCAGCCCCTTTCAGCTCGGGTCGGCGAGCGCGCACGTGCGCGTCACCGTCGGGCTGGTGCGTAGCGACGTCGAGTCGATCGCCGAGTCCCTCGCCGCTGCGGCGCGGCGCACGGCCTGAGCTCTGCATAGAATTGGCAGCAGTCGACCCTCCGGCCTGATCTGGCCGGCAGTGACCGCCCCGGTATGGAGCGGCGAGGTCCGGATGCGGCAAACCTGTCGCCTCCGCTCCCCCCTGCCCTCCAGGAGTACCGTGCGTTCCCCAGCCCTTCTCGTTCTCCCCGTGATCCTGCTCGCCGGATGCGCGGCCGCCCCCACCCCGCCGCCCACCTCCGCTGCCGCCGTCTCGATCGACAACTGCGGCTTCGAGTTCACCGTCGGCGCGGCCCCCGAGCGCATCGTCACGATCAAGTCGACCTCGACCGAGCTGCTGCTGGCTCTCGGCCTCGGCGACCGCATCGTCGGCCAGGCGTTTCCCGACGGACCCGTGCCCGACTCGCTTCCCCAGGTCGACGTGCCGGTGATCAGCGACTTCGCCCCGAGCGAGGAGGCCGTGCTCGAGCTCGAGCCCGACTTCGTCTTCGGCGGCTGGGAGTCGAACTTCACGGCCGACGCCGCCGGCGACCGCGCGGAGCTCGCCGGACTCGGCATCGGCACCTACGTCTCGCCCGCCGCCTGCAAGGAGGAGGGCTACAAGCCCGAGAGACTGACCTTCGACAACGTCTTCAGCTACATCGACGAGGCCGGTCAGGTCTTCGGCGCCGAGGACGCCGCCGCGGCCCTCGTCGCCGACCAGAAGGCGACCCTCGCCGACATCGAGCCCGACACCCAGGGCCTCACCGCCCTCTGGTGGTCGTCGGGCGATGACAACCCCTACGTCGGAGCAGGCATCGGCGCGCCGCAGATGATGCTCGACGCGGTCGGGCTCACCAACATCGCAGAGGATGTCGACGACACCTGGACCTCGTTCAGCTGGGAGGCGATCATCGACGCCAACCCCGACGTCATCGTGCTCGTCGACGCCAGCTGGAACACCGCGGCGTCGAAGATCGCCGCCCTCGAGGCGAACCCGGCAACCGCCACGCTGCCCGCCGTGGTCGGCAAGCGCTACCTGACCATCCCCTTCGCCGCGGGCGAGGCCGGGGTGCGCAACGTCGAGGCGACCGCCAACCTCGCCGCGCAGCTGGCGGCGCTGCGGTGATCCGCTGGGCGCTGGCCCTCGGTGCGGCCCTGGTCGCGTCGATCGTCTTCGCCATCACGCTCGGCCCCGCCGAGATCACCCCGGTCGAGGTCTGGTCGAGCGTGCTGCACCACCTCGGGATCGGCGACAGCACGCTGAGCGTGCTGCGCGACGGCATCGTCTGGCAGCTGCGGCTGCCGCGGGTGCTGACGGCGGCCGCGGTCGGAGCCGGCCTCGCGTTGAGCGGTGCGGTCATGCAGGCGATCACCCGCAATCCGCTCGCCGACCCCTACCTGCTGGGCCTCTCGGCGGGTGCCTCGCTCGGTGCCGTCAGCGTGCTGGTGCTCGGGGCAACCCTGCTCATCGCGCCGGCCGCCTTCGTCGGGGCCCTCGCGGCCCTGATGGCAACCTTGCTCATCGCTCGCGCCAGCGGCCCCCTCAGCCCGTCGCGCACCGTGCTCGCGGGTGTCGCCGTCTCGGCCTTCGCCGCGGCGCTGACGAGCTTCGTCATCTTCTGGACCGCCACCAACGACTCGTACCGCGAGATTCTCGCGTGGCTGCTGGGGTCGCTGGCGGGGGCGCGGTGGCCCGCCGTCGCGATCGCGGTCGGCGCGATCATCGTGGTCGGCATCCCGCTGACGCTCGCTGGTCGCACCCTCGACGCCTTCGCCTTCGGCGACACGGCCGCGGCCGCGCTCGGCGTGCATGTCGAGCGCACGCGATGGATCCTGCTCGTCGCAACCGCGCTGCTGACCGGAGCCATGGTGTCGGTCAGCGGGTCGATCGGCTTCATCGGCCTCGTGCTTCCCCACGCGGTGCGGCTGGTCGTCGGCACGGCCAACCGTGCGGTTCTGCCGCTCAGCGCCCTGCTGGGCGCGATCGTGCTCGTCTGGGCCGACACCGCCGCCCGCACCGTCTTCGACCCGCGCGAGCTGCCGGTCGGCATCGTCACGGCGATCGTGGGGGCTCCGCTGTTCGTGCTGCTTCTGCTGCGGAGGGTGCGCACGTGACACTGATCTCTGAGGGGGCGTCGGCCGCGATTGCGGGCCGACTGGTCGTCGACGGCGTGAGCATCTCGGTCGCCGCGGGCAGCCTCACCGCGCTGATCGGGCCGAACGGCGCGGGCAAGTCGACGCTCATCCGTGTGCTTTCCGGTGTTGTCACACCGACGGATGGCCGGGTCACCTACAACGGCACCGACTGGAACGCGACGCCCCGCCGCGACCGCGCCCGCCTCGCCGCGCTCGTCGAGCAGGACCCGACAACCGAGCTCGCCATCACCGTGCGCGACGTCGTCGCCCTGGGCCGCACCCCCTACACGCGCCTGCTCGGCGGCGAGACCGATTGCGACCGGGACGCGATCGAGGCCGCCCTCGACGCGACCGGCACCGGCAGCTTTCGCGACCGCGACCTCGGCACGCTCAGCGGCGGCGAGAGGCAGCGCGTGCAGCTCGCCCGTGCGCTCGCCCAGCAGCCGCGACTGCTGCTGCTCGACGAGCCGACCAACCACCTGGACATCGCCGCGCAGCTCGAGGTGATGGCCACCCTGCGCAGGCTGGCCGACGACGGCCTCGCCGTGCTGACCGCCCTGCACGACCTCAACCTCGCCACCCAGGCCGACCAGGTCGTCGTGCTCGCCGCCGGTCGTGTCGTTGCCGCCGGCGCACCAGAGACGGTGCTGACGAGCGCGCTCATCGGCGAGGTCTACGGCGTGGCCGCGACGGTGCTCACCCACCCGGTCAGCGGCGCACCCGTGATCGCATTCGCAGCACAACCGACGCCGGAGTGAGCAGGGCTCGCAGCCGCTCGCGCCGTGTCGAGAGGTTGCGCATGTTTCGCCGCACGAGCTTCAGATCGCTGAGCACCGAGTCGCTCGGGTAGCGCGAGTAGGCCGTCGTCTCGAGCGCGTCGAGCAGGTTGGCGAGGGCCCGCACGACCTTGGTCGGCATGCCGCGGCGCGCGGCGATCGCGAACTGGCGCGGTGTCAGCGTGGCGGTCTGCCAGCCGAGGTCGATCGCGGTGTCGTTCAGCTCTGCCCATGCGTCGATCGCCGACCCACGCCGGCGTACCCGCCAGTAGCGGCGCTGCCGGCGCAGCGATCGCACCACTATCGGCACGAGTGGCAGCAGCAGCACGATGGCTGCGCCGCCGATGAGGATGCCGACCACGATGCGAGGCACCGTCTGATCGGGCGCGGCCACCTCGACCGGTGCGCTGGACTGCGACGTGGTCGGCGTGGGAGTCGGGGTCGAGCTGGGCGCTGACGACGGTGCCGTGGTGGGTGGCGCCGTGGGGCCCGTGCCCGGCGTCGCCACGTTGTCGCGGTTGAAGCTGGGGCTGATGCCGCGTCCGGGGGTGGGCTCGAAGCGCACCCATCCGATCTCGTTGAACCACAGCTCTGGCCAGGCGTGCAGGTTCTCGGTGGTCACCGCGTAGTAGTTCGGGTTGTCTTCCGTGCCCTCGGTGTACTCACCGGGCGTGAAGCCGATCGCGATGCGCGCGGGGATGCCGAGCGAGCGAGCCATGAGCGCCATCGCCGACGAGAAGTGCACGCAGTAGCCGCTCTTCGCGTCGAGAAAGCGCGAGACCACCTGAGCGCTCGTGCCGTCGTAGCCCTCTTCGACGGGGGCGATCTCGGAGTACTCGAACTGCCCGCCGACGAAGTACTGCTGCAGGGCGTAGGCCCGGTCATAGTTGGTGGCCGCGTCGGCGGTGACCTCGAGGGCGGTCTCTGACACCACCTCGGGCAGGCCGCCGGGCAGCTCGAGGTAGGGGTCGAGACTCGCCGCAAAGTCGGTGCTGCTGGCCTGCAGCTGCTCCACCGTCGGGCTCGTGCGCAGGTTCTCGACGACGTACTGCTCGCCGCGAACGCTGAGGTTGGGCGACTCGATGCTGAGGGTCTCGCTGTCGTAGCTCCAGTTGCCGTCGAGCCCGGTCACGCTCTGCGGTGCGTAGGGGGTGGGGGCCCAGTGGCCGCCCATGTTGACGACGTCGATCGAGGTGGTCACCGCATCCGTCGCGATGCTGGTGGTCAGCCCGGGAACCGGGCCGATCTGGTCGAGCCCATTGCCGTCGTTGACGGTGGGCTCGTCAGGCTCCCACCGGGTGCCGCTGAAGTCCGAGATGATCGAGACGGTGAGGTACTGCGGAATGTCCTCGTCGTTCGAGTAGGTGAGCACGCGAGTGACGTTCGACCGGCGCAGGTTCTCACCCAGGGTGATGAAGGCGTTGATGCCGACCGCGAAGCCACCCCGTGAGCTCGCCGACTCGGCGGGGGTGATCGGCGGCAGCACGAGCGGAACGATGAGCGCCGCGGCGACCGCGGCCGCGCCGACGCCGAGGGCGCCCCCGGCCCGCACCTCGCCGAGCCCGAGGTAGAGAACCGCCAGGTAGGCGCCCGATGCGACAAGAAACGCGAAGGGATCGCCGACGCCGCCGTCGAAGAAGGTGGGAACCAGCAGAAGGCCAAGCATCGGGATGCCGACGAGGGCCGGTCGCTTGGCTATCTGCGCTGTGACGTCGAGCACGATCGCGAGCACACCGGCCCCGATGGTGAGCATGAACACGATTCCGCTGACCGGCTCGGCGGGAATCGCCTGATCGGCGATCGACTTGCTGCCGTCGGCGATGAGGGTGCTGAAGACGCCGAAGGCATCGGGGCTGGGAATGAAGCCGAGGTAACCGCGGCCGGGGGCAAACGAGAAGGTGAGCGCGACGAGCAGCACCACCAGGCCGAGCAGGGGCGGCAGCCAGCGAAAGCGGCTGAGCGCCCGTACCCCGATGATCGTGACGGTGACGAGCGCGGCAACGCCGATCGACACGAACCACCAGCCCGGGTCGTCGAAGAGCGGGCGCAGGCCGCCGAGCGAGGTGGCGAGGCCGAGCAGCACGGCCACGCTCATCGGCCAGACGGGCTTGGGCTTCGGGGGCTTAGCGGCCGGCACTGGTGGCTCCGAGCTCTTCGGCGAGCACGCGCCAGGCGAGCGCGGGGCTCGTGCGGGTGTCGACCGGGATGACGCGCCATCCCCCGAGGCTCAGCTCGGCAGCAACCCCGCGGTTCGCGCCCACGAGAAACACCACGCCGATCTCGAAGGGTCGGCGCATGGCGAGAAGCCAGGCGAGGGTGTCGTCGTCGGGCTGCGAGACGATGGCGAAGACCGGCCCTTCAGCGGGCGCTGCTGTCGGACGACCGCGGTCGTGCATGAGCTGCACCGACGCCAGCGAGAGCAGAAAGTCCTGCTCGCGACCGACACGCGACTCGTCGTCGGCCAGCTCGATGACCTGCGGGTCAGAGGTCTCGGCGACGTGAACCACGAAGCCCTCGCGGTGCAGGTGCACGCCGAGCGAGGCAAGCATGCTGACTGCCCACTCGAAGCCCTCGCTGTGGGCGTTCGAGACCCGCGAGATCGTCGGTGAGCCCGTGTGGTCGTGGTAGCCGCCCTCGCGGGTGTCGATGACGATGGTCGCCTCGGGGTAGGCGCGCTGCTCCTCCTGCCGCACCATCAGCTCGCCGTGTCGCGCCGAGGCGCGCCAGTGCACGCGCCGCAGCGCGTCGCCGCGACGGTACTCGCGCGTCATGAGGTCGTCGGAGTTGCCGACGCCGCTCGCCTGCACAAGGCGGGCCGCCCCATCGGGCGCCTCGAGCCAGACACCGCTGAGCGGCAGCTCGGTGACATGCGGGGTGACCACGAGCTCGTCTTTTGCGCCGATGGTCATGAAGCCAACGGCGAGGCCGAAGGGATCGCTGTAGGCAACGGCCAGCGGGCCGATTCTGAAGACACCACGGCGCGGTGGCGTCAGCTCGTAGGTGAGGCGTGAGTGCTTTCCCCACGCGCTGCCGAGGCCGGCGAGTGGATCGAGGTGCACCGGGTCGGTGGCAAGCGGGCGCCACGGCAGGGTGTCGTTCCAGTAGAGCGGAGCAGAGCGGATGGTCGCCAGGTTGGTCGCGTCGATCGTCACCATGGTCGGCGTGGTCGCCGACACCGGTGAGGGGTTGAAGGATCGGGCCATCGCGAGCTTCATGCTGCGAAAGCGGGCCAGCAGCGCGGCGATGACCGTCAGGCTGAACAGCAGGCAGGCGACGAGCAGCAGCAGGCTGTTGCTGGCGCCGTAGGCGACGATCACGAAGACGGCGCCCGCGAAGAGAAAGACCTTGCCCCGCGTGGTGAGCCGAATCGACCGCGTGACCTTCTGCTGCACTGCTGCCGGTGCCACGAGCGAGCTAGTCGTTCCCAGTCGGACCGAGCGGAACGGGTGTCTCGTCGACGATGCGCGCGATGATGTCGTGAATGGTCGAGAGGCTGGCGGGTCCATTGCCCATGGAGCGAGCGGATGCCACCACCCGGTGACCGAGCACCGAGGCTGCCAGCGCGTCCACATCATCCGGCAGCACGAACTCGCGGCCGTCGAGCGCCGCGCGGGCCTTGGCCGCGCGCATCAGCTGCAGGGTTGCGCGCGGGCTGGCGCCGAGGCGCAGCTCTGGGTCCTCCCGCGTGGCCTGCGCTATCGCGACGATGTAGAACTCGACGGCGTTGCTGACGAAGACGCCGCGAACGGTGGTGATCATCTGCAGAAGCTCAGGCGTCGTGACGACGGCCTCGACATCCTCGAGGGGGCTTGACGACTCGCGGGCGCGCAGCATGGCCATCTCGGCCTTCTGATCGGGGTAGCCCATCGAGATGCGCGCCATGAAGCGGTCGCGCTGCGCCTCGGGCAGGGCGTAGGTGCCCTCCATCTCGATCGGGTTCTGCGTCGCGAAGACGGTGAAGGGGGCGGCGAGCTCGTAGGTCTGGCCGTCGACGGTGACCTGCCGCTCGGCCATCGACTCGAGCAGCGCGCTCTGGGTCTTCGGCGAGGCGCGGTTGATCTCGTCGCCGATGACGAGGTTGGCGAAGATCGGCCCGTGCTTAAACTCGAAGTCGCGGGTGCCCTGGTTGTAGACGCTGACGCCGGTGATGTCGGCGGGCAGCAGGTCGGGGGTGAACTGGATGCGGCTGACCGTGCAGTCGACGGTGCGGGCCAGCGCCTTGGCGAGCATCGTCTTGCCGACGCCGGGCACGTCTTCGATGAGCAGGTGCCCCTCGGCAAGCATCACCATGAGGGCCAGCTCGACGGCGTCGCGCTTGCCATCGATGACCGTCTCAACGGTGTCGATGATGCGGCCGCTGAGAGTGGTGAACTCCGCGATCGGCAGGGCTTCGGGCGTAGTAGCGACCATGCTGTTCACCCCCTTACTCTGCCAGAGCGGGCGCGATTTAACCCTGCGAAGTTCCCTTGCGCCGCTGCAGCTCCTGCTCGAGTCGGCGCAGCTTCTCCTGCTTCTCGTGAAACTCGATCTCGCGTTCGATCGCGGCGAGCTCCTGCTCGGTGGCTGTCTGCGGCACCGGGGGCTGCGGTTTCGGCAGGCTGGGCAGCGTGCGATCCCTGCCCGCGATCAGCCAGACGATCGATCCGATCAGGGGAAGAAACACGATCAGCAGAATCCACGCGAACTTCGGCAGGTGCTTGATCTGCCCGTCGTTACTCGTGATCACGTCGACCAGCGCGAAGATGACCAGCGCCAGGTAGGCGATCGTGAGCGCGATGTACATGCCTGCGAGCGTAGCGAGTCACAATTGCCTCGTGAAGATCACTGTTCTCAGCGGCGGCGTCGGCGGAGCGCGATTCCTTCGCGGCCTGCGAGCGGCCGCCCCGGTCGGCTCCGAGATCACGGCCATCGTCAATGTCGGCGACGACATGTGGCTCACCGGGCTGCGCATCGCACCCGACCTCGACTCGATCATGTACACCCTCGCGGGCGAGAACGACGAGCAGCGCGGCTGGGGCCGAGTCGGCGAGAGCGAGCGGGTCAGCGCCGAGCTGCGGGCCTACGGCGTCGGCTGGCCGTGGTTCACCCTCGGCGACCTCGACATCGGCACGCACCTCGCCCGCACCTCGATGCTGCGCGACGGGCTCACCCTGTCCGAGGCGACGGACCGCATCACCGCCCGCTTCGACCTCGGCGTTCACCTCATCCCGGCCACCAACCACGAGGTCGAGACCCACGTCGTCACCGAGTCGGGCGAGATGCACTTTCAGGAGTGGTGGACGCGGCACCGCGCCGCCCTGCCGGCGCTGCAGTTCATCCACCATGGACTCGCGTCGGCGACGCCGGCGCCGGGGGTCATCGAGGCGATCGAGAACGCCGACGTGGTGCTGCTCGCCCCGTCTAATCCGGTCGTGTCGATCGGGCCGATCCTTGCGATCCCCGGCATTCTCGATGCGGTAAGGGCAGCGACGGCGGTCGGGGTCTCCCCCATCATCAACGGCTCCGTCGTGCGAGGCATGGCGGATGCCTGCCTCACCGCGATCGGCGTCGCCACCGCCGCCGACGCGGTCGCGCTGCACTACGGCGCCGACCTGCTCGACGGCTGGCTCGTCGACTCGTCGGATGCTGAGCGGGTCGAGCTCGTCGAGACCGCCGGCATCCGATGCGTGGCGGTGCCCCTCTGGATGCGCGACCCGGCCAGCAGCGCCCAGGTCGCCGGCGACGCGCTAGCGC
Organism: Microbacteriaceae bacterium; assembly: GCA_044239765.1. GTDB lineage: Bacteria > Actinomycetota > Actinomycetes > Actinomycetales > Microbacteriaceae > Conyzicola. The sequence continues at coordinate 3,593 of JBIIAR010000002.1, read as the reverse complement.
TCGCCCAGCAGCTCTAGGGTGCGGCGACCGCGGGCCAGCCCAACCAGGTGCTGCGGCAGGTCGACGTCGCGGCGCAGCGACGGCCACGGGGTCGTCAGCTCGACGTAGCCACGGGCGGCGTGGAGGGCGCGGGAGCCCGGGCCGAACGCGAGGTCGTGCTGCGTCGCCACGAGCAGCACGGTGCCGTCGCCGTCGGCGTCGGCCACCATCGCGCGGTCGTGCGCCGCGGCCTCGGCGAGCGCTTCTTCTAGCTGGCTGGGGTCGAGTGCGGGTACGTCGCCGAGCAGCACGGCCGTTGCTCCGGCGGGGGCGACGGCGAGACCCTCTGCGATTGCGCGGTTGAGGCCGTGGTGCGGGTCAGGCACTGTGCGCGCTCCGAGGGCGGCGACATCCGCTCGCATTGTCTCGTCAGTGACCACGATGACCGGGGCCACCGCGAGGGCGGCCTCAATGGTGTCGAGGGCCATGGCGCGGGCGAGCTGGGCGCGCAGGGGCGTGTCGAGGCGGCTCTTCGCCGCGGCGCCGCCGCGCACCGGAATGACGATCGTCATTCGCTGGCGTGCAGGCCGGCGCGGTAGCCCTCGTTCCACGCCTCGGTGCTTCCCAGTCGGAACATGTCTTCGTTCGCCGGCCGAATGAGCTCGCTCGCGCTGCCCTCGCCGAGCAGGTGGCCCATGCCGCGAATGATGGCGACCGGCAGTCCGTTCGCCTTGCCCCGCACCAGGTCGGCCGCGGCGGCGAGCTCGTCGGCGAGCGCCACGATCGTGCCCTCGAGCTCTTTGCCGCCCGCGTCTTTCGTTCCTCGCAGGTCATCAAGCACCTGGATGCCGGCGGCGCCGATCGCGATATCGGTCACCCCCTGCCGCCAAGGCCGGCCGATCGTGTCAGAGATGATGACGCCTATTCGGCCGCCCAGCTTCTGTCTGATCTCGCGTGCGCTGCGATCGGGGTCCTCGGGCAGCAGCAGCACCGTGCCGTCGGGGGTGTTGCTGCCGTCGACGCCGGCCGCGGCCATCACCAGGCCGAGCGGGTTCTCGACGATGCGGGTCTTTCCGCGGGTGGCGACCACGCGCACCGTCTGGCTGGTGATCGCGTCTTCCCTGTCTTCCGCGGCGACGCTGCGGCCCTCGGCCTTGCTGACGATCTTGCTCGTGACGACGACGATGTCGCCGTCTTCGAGCTCGGTGCGGGTCGAGCCTGTCGAGATCGCGGCAAGGATCAGCGCGGCGATGTCGTCGCCCGCGACCACCTCGGGGATTCCCTCGACCGCCCAGACCTGCATCAGACCATCCTTCTATGCACGCGGCACCATCGCAGACCTGATCTGCGCCGCGATCGGCGCGATATCGCTGAGTGATCCGTCGGCCAGAGCGGAGATGAACTCGTAGGCCTCATCGTTCGACCACGTCAGCCTCCACCCGTTCATACCGAGGAAAGCGATCAAGCCCGCGAGCCCGAGGCGTTTGTTGCCATCGACCAGCGCGTGGTTCGACACCAGCGAGTGAACGAGGGCCGCAGCCTTGTCTTCGAGCGCGGGGTAGGCATCAGCACCGAGCCAGCTGGTCGACGGTCGCACACACGCTGATTCAAGCAGGCCGTATTCACGCACCACCACGGAAGTACCGGTCGCGCGTTCCGCAACATAGACGAGCTGGGCGGCGGTGAGGTAGATCACCGACCGAGGCGTTCTAGAGCCTCGGCATATCTCGGCAGCTCTTCGTCGAGAACGCGCTCAAGCAGATCCTGCGTGCTGTGGTTCTCGACATACTCGCGCACGGCCTGCTTGGCGACGTCTTGCATAGAGCGATCTTCGAACTCTGCACGCTTGCGCAGCGCCTCGGTCTCGGCGTCTGTCAGACGCAGTGTCATTGCCATGCAGCAATGGTATCAAAGGTGACACCACGTGCGCCGGCTAGCGTGCGAGCGCGGCCTCACAGCGCGACAGCAGCTCGCGCAGTCGCGACTCGTCGCTCGCGTCGAGCGCGCCCGTCATCCGTGCCTCGACGCTGCGAACGGCCTCACTCGCGGCCGTGCGCAGTGCGGCGCCCGTCGCGGTCAGCTCGGTCGGCAGCACGCGGCCGGCGACCGGCTGCTCTGCGCGGGTGATGAGGCCGTCTTTCTCCATCGCCTGCAGCAGCACGTTCATCGACTGCCGCGTCACGAAGGTGCCGCGGGCGAGCTCGGAGTTCGACATTCCAGGGCGCTGCGCGAGCAGCTCGAGGCAGGAGTACTGGGTGATGGTGACGCCGAGGGGGCGCAGCACGGCCTCCATATGGGCGTGCAGGGCGCTCGTCGTCTGCTTGAGCAGGTATCCAATCGATGTGTTCAGCTCGACTTGACTCATGTCAGTATTCTGACATAGGTTGTCCATGTCAGCTAACTGACACGAGCAAAGGAACCCTCATGGCCGTCACCGGACCCGACTTCATCTCCCTGCAGGTGCGCGATATCGAGCGCGCCGCAGAGTTCTACGAGCAGCAGCTCGGCCTCAGCCGCATCCCCGGGCCGCCGCACGCCATCGTCTTCGGCACCACCCCCGCGTTCGCCGTGCGCGACGCACTGCCGGGCGTCGACCTCACGCAGCCGGGCCGCGGCATCGCCCTGTGGATGCACGCCCCCGACGCCGCCGCCATTCACGAGCGCCTCGTCGCCGCCGGCGTCACCATCACGACCGAGCCGGCCGTCGGCCCCTTCGGCTTCACGTTCACCTTCGCCGACCTCGACGGCTACCTGGTGACGCTGCACGACAAGGCTTAGCGCTTGGCGGTGTAACCCCGGCGGCTAACTCAGGCAAAACGTCGGGTGCGGCGGCGCGCAAGCCAGCAACAACGGGGGTCGTGCGGCTCGCGCATGCGGCTTTGCCTGAGTTAGCAACGGCCGAATGCGCACCGGGCTGGCGGCCGAGCAGCGTCAGGCGCGCAGGGCCGGCAGAACGTCCGACCCGAACACGCGCAAGAACTCGCGCTGGTCGCGGCCGGCGTTGTGCAGGTAGATGCGATCGAAGCCGAGGTCGAGGTGTCGCTGGATGTTCGCGCGGTGCGCGTCGGCATCCGCGCTGATCAGCATCCGGCCCTCGAAGTCGTCGGGGCGCACGAGGCGCGCGAGCTGCTCCAGCTCGAAGGGCGAGCGAATGTCGCTCTTGCCGAAGCGCATGCCCGCGATGGGCCACTCGGCGAGCGCGTTCGCTGCCGCCTCTTCGTCGGTCGGCGCCCAGCTGAGGTGCAGCCGCAGCACCTTCGGCTTGCCTTTGCCCCCACCTTCGTCAAAGCGTTGGATGAGCGAGTCGAGCTTGTCGAGAGGCGCACCTTCGGTGATCAGCCCGCCGGCCGCATGCCCGGCGCGCTTGGCCGTGACCGGGCCCGACGTCGCAACGAGAATCTCGGGCGGCACGTCGGGCAGCGTCCACAGCCGGGTGGATTCGAGCTTGAAGTAGCGCCCGTCGTGCTTCACCTCTTTGCCGGTGAACAGCTTGCCGATGACCTCGATCGCCTCGAACATGCGCGCGATGCGCTCCGGCGCCTCGGGCCAGTACTGCCCCACCACGTGCTCGTTGAGTGCCTCACCACTCGCGATGCCCAGCCAGTGCCGCCCCG
>JBIIAR010000233.1:0-4229 GCA_044239765.1 Microbacteriaceae bacterium | reverse complement strand
AGCAGCTCGGCGTGGACGGCTTCAAGACCGACGGCGGCGAGCACGCCTGGGGTCGCGACCTTCGCTACCTCAACGGTCGTCACGGCGACGAGATGAACGGGCTGTTCCCGGTGCACTACGCCAAGGCCTACGGTGACCTGCTGCGCAGCGCGGGCAAGGCGCCCGTGACCTTCAGCCGTGCCGGCTTCACCGGGAGTCAGGCGCACGGCGCGTTCTGGGCCGGCGACGAGAACTCGACGTGGGAGGCGTTTCGCTGGTCGATGTTCGCGGGGCTCTCTGCAGCATCCAGCGGCATTCTCTACTGGGGGTGGGATCTCGCTGGCTTCAGCGGCGACGTTCCTGACGCCGAGCTCTACCTTCGCTCGATCGCGGCCGCGACCTTTGTGCCGATCATGCAGTACCACTCGGAGTTCAACCACCACCGCAGCCCGTCGCGCGACCGCACGCCCTGGAACATCGCAGAGCGCAGCGGCGAGGAGCGCGTGATCGATGTGACGCGCGGCTTCGCCGAGCTGCGCGAGCGCCTCGTGCCCTACCTTGCCGCCGAGGCAGAGAAGGCGATCGCCGCCGGAACCTCGCTCATGCGGCCGCTGTTCTTCGACTTCACCGACGACCCCGAGGTGTGGAACCACCCGCTGCAGTGGATGCTCGGTGACGACCTGCTCGTCGTGCCGGTGCTCGAGCCGGGCGTGCACGAGTGGCAGGTCTACCTGCCCGCGGGAGAGTGGGTGGATGCCTTCACCGGCGCCGCCGCGAGCCCCGGACTGCAGACCCGCGTCGTGCCCATCGACGAGCTTCCGGTCTATGTGCGGGCCTCGGCGTGGCCGCGACTGCGCTCAGTGTTCGGCAGCTAGTGGCACACTGGGGCGAGTGAAAGACGATCGCCCCCGCCTGCCAGCCTCGACCCTGCGCGTCGTGCTCAACCTCGGACCGAAGCGTGCCGCGACCATGCCGCTACCGCGCGGCTTCGAGCACCCGGAGCTCGACGCGGAATGGGATGAGGAGGCGGCGCTCACCGCGGTCACGGTGGAGTACGAGCGGGGGCAGCTGCACCTCGACGTCTCGGCCGACGGTGTGGACTTTCACTACCACCGCGCCGCCGGCGAGGCCACCGACGTGTCGCCCTTCGGCAGGCAGGCAGACCTGGTGCTGGCGTGGGCAACCGCGTTCGCGGAAGACGTGCACGCGCTCATGCCCGGGCTCGAGGAGGACGCGATGGAGGCCGCCGCCTGGCACGAGGCGGGATTCACCATCTATGTCTGCGAGAGCGAGCCTGCCCAGCTCGACCTGCTCGACGTCGAGATCGAGGGCGAGATTCTCGTTCTGCCCTGGCTCGGCGCCGGCACTGTCGACCAGGAGCACGCGGAGGGCGACAACCACCCGATCGAGCTGCTGTGGACGGCGACTGAGACCGCCGCCGCGGTGCCCATAGCGCGTGCCTGGCTGAACCCTCGCACCGAGCAGCCGGAGTCCGCCGGCCTGCCAGGCGTCGACTGGACCGCGGTCGGGCTGCCAGAGAACGAGGCGCTGGCGTGGTTGGAGGACGTCTACCTCAACCACCACGTCATCGAGGACCCGGCCAACGCCGTCTTCTTCGCGGCCCTCGAGCGAGTCGGCGGACTGGATCGCCCGCGCTAGCGCTCTTTCATCGCTCACGGCGCAAAAGCTGCGGATTCACGCAATAAGCTGGCCGAAACAACGAAAGGCCCGCTCATTCTTCAGCCCATCTCCGCTGGCATCGTTGCCGCGATCACCGGATTCGCCACCTCTTTCGCTCTCGTCATCGCGGGCCTTCGAGCGGTGGGGGCGACCGACGCGCAGGCGGCCAGCGGCCTCTTCGCGCTCTGCCTCGTCGTCGGTCTCATCTGCATGATCCTGAGCTTCCGGCTGAAGATCCCGATCTCGTTCGCGTGGTCGACACCGGGGGCCGCGCTGCTCGTCGCGGCAGGGAGCGCCGAGGGCTCGATCGGCTTCGGCAGCGCCGTCGCCGCGTTCATCGTCTGCGGCCTGCTCATCGTGCTGTGCGGGCTCTGGCCGGCGCTCGGCAGGCTCATCACGCGCATTCCGAAGCCGATCGCGAGTGCCATGCTCGCCGGCATCCTGTTTCAGATCTGCCTGGTGCCCGGGCAGGCGCTGTTCTCCGAGTACTGGTACCTCGCGCTGCCCATCATCGTCACCTGGCTCGTGCTGTTCCGCCTTGCGCCGCGCTGGGCCGTGCCCGCTGCCATGCTCGTCGCGGTCGTGCTCATCGTCATCGTCGCCAAGCCGGGCTGGCTCGACGGCGCGAACCTCGCGCCCCAGCTGCAGTTCGTCGTTCCGGTGTTCGACCCGGCGGTCATCCTCAGCCTCGGGCTTCCGCTGTTCATCGTCACCATGGCCGGCCAGAACGTGCCGGGCATCATCGTCATGAAGACCTTCGACTACGACGTGCCCTCCCGGGCAGCCCTCGTCGGATCGGGCGCGGCCTCGGCCGGTGCTGCGCTCTTCGGCGGCCACGTCATCAACCTCGCCGCCATCACGGCAGCGATCATGGCGAGCCCCGAGGCGCACGACGACAAGTCGAAGCGGTGGATCGCATCCTTCACCGCCGGAGTCGTCTACCTGCTGCTCGGCCTGGTGGCCGGCCTCGCGACCGCTCTGGTGGCCGCCGCGCCGTCGATCCTCATCGTCACCGTGGCCGGCCTCGCCGTGCTCGGAGCGCTCGTCGGCGGCATCACCAACGCGCTGGAGGCGCCGGAGCACCGCACCGCGGCGATCCTCACCTTTCTCGTGGTCGCATCCGGCGTGAGCGTCGCTGGGGTCGGCTCCGCGTTCTGGGGTCTGCTCGTCGGCGGCATCGTGATGCTGTGGCTGGGTTGGAAGAAGCGGGAAGCAAAGGCGCCCGCGCAGGGTTAGCCCCACTATGAAGCTCTCGGTGCTCGACCTCGCGTCCGTCTCGACCGGCATGACCAACGCCGAGGCCCTCGCGCAGACCATCGAGACCGCCCGGGTGGCCGACGACCTCGGCTACGAGCGCTTCTGGGTCGCGGAGCACCACGGCATGCCGGCCGTCGCGAGCTCCGCACCTGCCGTGCTCATCGGGGCGATCGCGGCCGCCACCTCTCGAATTCGCGTGGGGTCGGGCGGCGTCATGCTGCCCAACCACTCATCCCTCGTCATCGCGGAGCAGTTCGGCACGCTCGTCGCACTGCACGGCGATCGCATCGACCTCGGGCTGGGGCGGGCGGCGGGGACCGACCAGCTCACCTCATCCGTTCTTCGGCGCAACGTGGGCATCGAGACGGTCGACGACTTTCCCCAGCAGGTGGTCGAGCTGCTCGCCTGGTTCGGGGCGATCGAGCCGCTCGACAACGGGATCGGCAGCCATGTCGTCGCGACACCGGGCGCGGGGGACCTTCCGCAGCTGTGGCTGCTCGGCTCCAGCACCTTCAGCGCGCAGCTGGCCGGCCTGCTCGGCCTGCCCTTCGCCTTCGCGCACCACTTCGCGGGCGGCGAGAACACCCCGGTCGCGTTCCAGACCTACCGCGATGCCTTCGCGCCGTCGGCCGTGCTCGCCGAGCCGCACGCCATGGTCGCCGTTGGAACGTTGGTCAGTGACGACGCCGAGCGCCTCTCGTTGGCCAACGCCCTGATGATGCTGCGCATGCGCTCCGGCCGTCGCCCCGAGACGGTGCCAACCCAGGCCGAGGCAGAAGCATACGAATGGACGGATGCCGAACTGGCTTTCGTACGCGACCGCAACGCCCAGCAGGCCATCGGCGACATCGCCCACGTGCGCCAGCGCATCGACGAGCTGCTCACCCTCACGCAGGCGCAGGAGGTCATCGTGGTGCCGCAGGGCCCCGACCTCGCGACGAAGCTGGCGACCCTGCGAGCCCTCGCGACACTGTCGTAAAACAGGAACTCCTGTGACTGGCGTTGCCGGTGACTATTCGAAGGTCATCATTGTGGCTATTGCAGGCGGAAGTTCCTGTTTTGCGACGCAGGACGTCAGTCGAGCAGCCCGCGCCGCGACAGCAGCGGCTCGATGACCGCGTCGCGCCCGCGGAAGTCGCGGTAGGCCTCGAGCGGGTCCTTCGAGCCGCCGACGCCGAGCAGCCGCGACCGGAAGCGGTCGCCGTTGGCGCGCGTGAGGCCGCCGTTCTCGCGGAACCACTCGCCGGTGTCCGCGTCGAGCACCTCGCTCCAGATGTAGGAGTAGTAGCCGGCGTCGTAGCCGCCGCTGAAGA
>JBIIAR010000270.1:0-3644 GCA_044239765.1 Microbacteriaceae bacterium | reverse complement strand
GTAGCGGGTGGGCACGGCGGGGTTGTCGAGTCCGACGGCGGAGAGCGCAGCGGCCTCGAAGGCCTCCACGTCGTCCACCGGGGAGGTGATGGAGTGCCACGCCTGGTCGAGCAGCGCCGCCGCGAGGTACTCGCTCGTCTTGAAGCCCTCGTTGAACGCAGACGCGGAAAGCAGGTTGTCGACGAGCTGCTGGGGCATGGGCTCGCCGGTGTCGACGTGTTTGGCGTAGTTGGCGAGAACGCTCGGCCACAGCATCCACATCTCGTTGACCTGGCTGGGAAACTCGACGAAGTCGCGGTAGACCGAGGTGCCGGCGAACTTGGGGTAGGTCACCCGCGCGAAGAGCCCGTGCAGGGCGTGCCCGAACTCGTGGAACAGCGTCTCGACCTCATCGTAGCTGAGCAGGGTCGGCGAGCCGGCGGGCGGCTTCGGCACATTGAGGTTGTTGGTGACGATGACGGGGGAGTCGAGCAGGGTCGACTGCTCGACCAGGGAGTTCATCCAGGCCCCGCCCCGCTTCGAGTCGCGGGTGTAGAGGTCGTAGACGTAGAGCCCGACCGGCGCGCCGTCCTCGTCGAAGACCTCGAAGATGCGTGCGTCGGGGTGGTACGAGACGAGGTCCTCCCGCTCGGTGAAGGTGACTCCGTACAGCTGGGTGGCGGCGTAGAAGACACCGTCGCGCAGCACGCGCTCCGCCTCGAAGTAGGGGCGCATGGCCGCGGTGTCGACGGCGTACTTCTCGCTGCGCACCTTCTCGCTGTAGAAGGCCCAGTCGTGCGCCTCGATCGGATGCCCGGCCACCTTCTCGAGGTCCGCCTGCTCCTGCAGGGCATTGCGGGCTGCGATCGCGGCAAGCGGAGTCAGCATGGCCGCAACCGCCTCCGGCGTCTTCGCGGTCTCGTCGGCGGTGACCCACGCGGCGTGAGACTCGAAGCCGAGCAGCGTCGCCCGCTCGGCGCGCAGCGCGCTGATCTCGAGCACGAGCGCGCGGTTGTCGAAGTCACCGCCACGGATACCGCGGAAGCGCGACGCCGCCATGATGCGCTTGCGCACATCGCGGTTGGTGAGGGCGGCGAGATAGGGGTGGCCGGTGAACAGCACGAGCGTCACGAGGTACTTGCCCTCGAGACCACGCTCGGTGGCCGCCTCGACCGCCGCGGCGATCTCGCTGGGCTCGAGTCCGTCGAGGTCGGAGGCCGAGTCGAAGGCGATGGCAAGGTCGTTCGTATCGGCGAGCAGGTTCTTCTCGAATCTGGTCGTCAGGGTCGAGAGCCGCGAGTTGAGGTCACGCAGCTGTGCCTTGGCATCGTCGTCGAGGCCGGCGCCGGCGATCGTGAACTCCATGAAGTGGCGCTCGACAAGGTAGCGGCTCTCGGCATCCAGCTCGAGGCTGTCGAGCTGGTCGTGCAGCGTCTTGATGCGCCAGTAGAGCTGTGCGTCAAGGCGAATGGCATCGGAGTGCGCGCTGAGCAGCGGCGCGAGCTTCTCTTCGAGGTCGTTGGTGAAGTCCGTGCTGTCGGCGCTCGACTTGTTGAAGAACACGGTCGCGACGCGGTTGAGCGTGCGGCCCGACTGCTCGAGCGCCACCATGGTGTTCTCGAAGGTCGGCATGTCGCGTCGCCGGGTGATGTTTTGGATCTCGCGCAGCTGCTCCTCGAAACCGGCCTCGAAGGCGGGCAGGTAGTGCTCATCGCGAACGTCGGCAAACGGCGGCAGCTGGTACGGCAGGGTGGACGGCGCGAGGAAGGGATTGGTCACGGCACAAGCCTAGGCTGGCAGCATGACTGAGGAGCGCTACACCCACGGCCACCACGAGAGCGTTCTGCGATCGCACACCTGGCGCACGGTCGCCAACTCCGCCGCGTACCTCGCCGACCGCTTCGTGCCGGGGGCCGCGGTTCTCGACGTCGGATGCGGTCCGGGCACGATCACCGCCGACATCGCCTCGATGGGGGCAACGGTCATCGGCATCGACGCCGCACCCGACGTCGTCGAGAAGGCGCGCGAGCTCGGCGTGGACGCCCGCGTCGGCGACGCCTACGCGCTCGACTTCGCCGACGCCACCTTCGACGTCGTGCACTCGCACCAGACGCTGCAGCACCTCGCGCGCCCGGTCGAGGCGCTGCGGGAGTTTCGCCGCGTCGTGAAGCCCGGGGGAGTCGTGGGGGTTCGCGACGTCGACTACGCCGGCACCATCGTCTTTCCCGAGACCGAGGGCCTCGCGCTGTGGGCGGCGCTCTACCAGAAGGTGCACCGCTCCAACGGGGGCGAGCCCGACGCGGGCCGGCGATTGAAGGCGTGGGCGCGTGCCGCGGGATTCGAGGATGTCACCGTCACAACATCCGTCTGGACTTTCGCATCGGATGCGGACCGCGCCTGGTGGGGCGGAATGTGGGCCGACCGGGTGCTGCAGTCCGCATTCGCGTCCGACGCCCTGGGCAAGAACCTGGCCACGCAGGCCGAGCTCGACCTCATCTCGGAGGCCTGGCGCACCTGGGCGGCCGACCCCGACGGCTACATGGCGATGCCGCACGGCGAGGTGCTTGCAAAAGACTAGTTGCAAAGAAGTGCTTGCAAAGAACTCTTTGCAAGAGTAGCTTTGCAACTATGACCACCCCGAACCGCGAGCACCGCACCCTCGATATCGAGAGCCTCAAGGGACTCGCGCACCCGCTGCGCGCCCAACTGCTGGAGACGCTCTCGGCCTTCGGGCCCGCCACGGCTAGCCAGCTGGGCGATCGTCTCGGTGAGTCCAGCGGGGCGACCAGCTACCACCTGCGGATTCTCGAGAAGCATGGCTTCGTTCGGGAGGACGCGACGCGCGGCACCGGTCGCGAGCGCTACTGGGAGCGCACGCCCGTTGGGCTCACCCTCAACGTGACCGACTTCGAAGCTGACTCCGCGGCTCGTGCCGCCGCCGAGACCGTCGGGCGGGAGTGGGACCGCAGTCGAGCGGGGCTCCTGGAGGAATTCAACCGTCGCGGTCCGACAGAGCTGCCCAAGGAGTGGTACGACGCCTCCGCGATCAACACGATCAACCTGCAGCTCACCAGTGAGCAGCTCACGGAGTTTGCCGCCGAGGTCGGAGCCGTTTTCGAGCGCTGGGTGTCGTCGCACAAGCAGCCGACCCCCGGATCCCGCCCGGTCCAGTCGCACTTCAACGCCTTCCCGGTCATGGGCGGGCATGTCAGTGGTGCCGAGTAATTTCGGCCTTACGAGAAAGGAAAAACCATGACCATCGCAACGTCGATTCCGTGTTCAACCCGCCAGCCGGCGGGCGTTGACCGCCTCGCTCAGCGACTTGGTCTCGCCCTCGTGGCCTGGGGCGAGCGCTCCATCAACCGCCCCGAGGCTTCCCGAGCAGATCACCAGCAGCAGCTCGCCGCCCAGCAGCTGCTCAGCGCCCTCGACGACCGTCGAGCCACTGTCACGCGCAGGCTGTTCTAGCGCCGTAGCCTTGGCCGTGTGCGCAGGGTTCTCATCGCGATTGCCGTTGTCGTCGCGCTCGTCGCGACGGCACTCGTCGTGGTCGCTGTGCTGCGCACCCCGAAGCCGGTGACCAGCGATGCGTCCGAGGCCACCGCACGGCTCTTCGACGAGCTGATGCAGCGCGACGGCGTGCGCTTCGGGCAGCAGCTCGCGCT
>JBIIAR010000095.1:0-8017 GCA_044239765.1 Microbacteriaceae bacterium | reverse complement strand
ATGCCGGCAACGTCTACTTCGACGGCAACGGCACCGACACCCGCCAGGTCTTCACGGTCGCGGGATCGGTGCTCGGCGCGATCGGCGCGACGAAGTCGATGGTGTTCACCAACATCCCCACGGATGCCGTGGTCATCATCAACGTGACCGGAGCCTCTGCGGTCGTCTCGGCCAACTCCTTCTCCTTCAGCACCACCTCGACCGCCGGTGCGACGGTCAACCCGACCGCGCCCGAGCCAGACCGCGTGTTCTCGCAGTTCACCCAGTCGCTGCTCTGGAACTTTCCGAGTGCCACCAGCGTCACCCTCGGCGACCAGGACCAGCTGCTCGGCTCGATTCTCGTGCCGACCGCCGCGAGCAGCCTGCAGCTCTTCACAAGCACCAACGGCCGCATCTACGTCAACGGCAGCCTGACCCTCGGCGGCGGCACGCAGGCCGGGCTCGAGATCCACAACTACCCCTTCCGCGAGGCCTGCACCGTCACCCCGACGACGGGCAGCATCTCGGTGAACAAGGTGCTGAGCGATCCCGACTCGGTGGTCGACCCCGACCGCCTCTTCACCGGAACCATCTCGTGCACCGTCGGCACGCCGACGCCGAGCACGTGGAGCATCGAGGCCGGACAGACCGCGACCTTCTCTGGCATCCCCAGCGGCTCCGAGTGCACCATCGCTGAAGACGCGCTGACCGTTGCGCCGTCGAGCACGGACTCGTCGTACGTCTGGCAGCCCAGCACCTTCCTCACCCCCAACGTGATCACGGTCGCGGCCGGAAGCACCTCGACCGTGCAGGTGCTCAACCAGGTGCGCCGCGCCCTCGGCGACCTCGAGCTCGTCAAGGTGCTCGACGACCCCTTCAACGTCGTATCGCTGAGCCGCATCTACACCGGCACCTTCGAGTGCGAACACCTCGGCGCGACGATCGAGAGCGGCACCTGGTCGACGACGGCCGGCGCCCCGGCGATCAGCCTCGCCACCGACCTTCCCGCCGGCACGGTGTGCAGTGTCTCCGAGGATGCCCTGACGGAGCCGCCGCTCGCCGGCTTCCCGCAGTACATCTGGCGCTCTCCGGTCATCACCCCGGCGTCGGTGACCATCGCCGACGGCGTGACCTCGCGGGTGACGGTGACGAACATCGTCTACGACCCGATCGCCGAGCTCGCGTCCACCGGAACGGATGCGGCCCTGCCGCTCTGGATCGGCGGCGGCGCGATGCTGGCTGGCCTCGCCATCGTGCTCGTGGGCTACCGCCGACGCCGCTCCGCATAGGCGAAGGCCAGCGCGCCGAGCTTCGCGCGGGTCAGCGATCCGCCCTGCAGCACATCCCGAATCGTGCGCAGGGCGAACGCTGGCCCCTGCACGAGCATCGTGGTGATGACGGACTCCTCCCAAGCCGCGAGCTCGTCGCGGATCTTCTCCGGCGGGCCAATCAGCGCGATCTCCTCGACGAGCCTCGTGGGCACGGCGGCGATCGCCTCGGCCTTCTTGCCGGCGAGGTAGAGCTCCTGAATCCGGTCGCAGTCGTCCGAGTAGCCGAGGCGGTCGATGACATTGCGGTGAAAGTTGGCGCCCTTGGCGCCCATGCCGCCGACGTAGAGCGCGATGATCGGGCGCACCATGTCGGCTGCCTTCTCGACGTCGGGGTGCGGGATTACGGCGAGCTGCACCGCGACCTCGAAGTTCTCCCTCGTTGACAGCTTCGGGTCTCTGACCGCGAACCCCTCTTCGAGGTAGCCGGCGAACTCGTCGTTCGCCTTGGGGGAGAAGAGAAACGGCAGCCAGCCGTCCGCGATCTCTGCGGCCATGGCCACGTTCTTCGGGCCCTCGGCGGCGAGGTAGATCGGCAGCTGCGATCGCAGCGGGTGCACCGTTGACTGCAGGGGCTTGCCGAGGTTGGTGGTGTCCGGTCCGCTGAGGGGCAGCGGGTAGTGCGGGCCCGGCGCGGTGACCGCGCCGTCGCGGGCGAGAATGTCGCGCACGATCGACACGTACTCCCGGGTGCGGGCGAGCGGCTTCGGGTAGGGCTGGCCGTACCAGCCCTCGACCACCTGGGGACCAGAGGCGCCAAGCCCGAGGATCACGCGGGCGCCCGACAGGTGATCGAGCGTCAGCGCCGCCATGGCCGTCGCCGCCGGGGTGCGGGCCGAGAGCTGCGCGATGCCCGTGCCCAGCTTCACGCGGCTCGTGTGGGAGCCCCACCAGGCCAGCGGCGTGAACGCGTCGCTGCCGTAGGCCTCTGCCGTCCAGATGGATTCGAAGCCGAGGCGCTCTGCCGTTCGGATGGCTTTGAGGGCTCCGGGGGGCGGGCCCTGCTTCCAGTAGCCGGTGGCGTATCCGATGCGCATAGCCTCAGCTTGCCGCATGGCGGGCGAAACTGTAGGCTTTCCCCTTGGTGCTCGCGCAAGTGAGCTTCCCATGTACGCAGTCTCTACAAAGAGATGGTCGCGTGCCGACAAGTGACCTTGGGTAAGGCATTCGCCTTACGGTAACCAGAACAGGAGTAGGACCATGGCAGCAGTTTGCCAGGTGACCGGAGCCGTACCCGGCTTTGGACACAACATCTCGCACTCGCACCGACGCACCAAGCGTCGTTTCGACCCGAACATCCAGACGAAGAAGTACTACGTTCCGTCGCTGCGACGCAACGTGACGCTGACCCTGAGCGCTAAGGGCATTAAGGTCATCGATGCTCGTGGCATCGAGTCGGTCGTCAAGGACCTTCTTGCACGTGGGGAGAAGATCTAATGGCCAAGCAGCAGGACATCCGTCCGATCATCAAGCTCCGCTCGACCGCGGGCACCGGTTACACCTATGTGACCAAGAAGAACCGTCGTAACGACCCAGACCGTCTTGTTCTGAAGAAGTACGACCCGGTTATCCGCAAGCACGTCGAATTCCGTGAGGAGCGCTAAACATGGCTAAGAAGAGCAAGATCGCAAAGAACGAGCAGCGCAAGGTCATCGTCGCGCGCTACGCCGCACAGCGTCTCGAGATCAAGAAGGCACTGGTCGACCCGGCCGGCACCGACGAGTCCCGCGAGGCTGCCCGCGTCGCACTGCAGAAGCTTCCCCGCAACGCCTCGCCGGTGCGCGTCCGTGGACGCGACGCCATCGACGGCCGCCCGCGTGGTTTCCTCAGCCAGTTCGGTGTCTCCCGTGTTCGCTTCCGCGACATGGCACACCGCGGAGAGCTGCCGGGAATCACCAAGTCCAGCTGGTAGTTCTCACGAATCGCCGTCACCTCGAGGGGTGGCGGCGATTTTTGCTTAACCCTGTGCAGATACGGAACACGGTGGAAAATTGCCGGAAATATCAGGGCAAGCTGGTAGATTCGCAGGCGGTTCCAACGGCCACCGTCGCTGGTTCCTTCAAAGCACTAAGTCCTAGGAGGACAACCAATGGCTGATAAGTCCCTTAACCGCAACGAGTTCGTTGCTGCAGTTGCCGCCGAGTCCGGCCAGAGCACCGCTGTCGTGGGCGGCGTCGTTGACGCTTTCTTCGCTGTGCTCGCATCCAACGTCGGCGAAGGCACCAAGGTCGCCATCCCCGGTTGGCTCACGGTTGAGCGCAATCACCGCGCTGCCCGCACCGGCCGCAACCCGCAGACGGGTGAGGCCATCGAGATCAAGGCTGCCTACGGCGTCAAGCTCTCCGCTGGCACCAAGCTCAAGGCAGCAGCCAAGGGCTAACCAGTTCCACTGAGAGAGGGCATCCGCGCGAGCGGGTGCCCTTTCTTGCTTAAGCTTGGCTAGTGCCAAGAGCCATCCGAGTAGCAGCGCCCGCGACAGTCGTGATGTTCGCGCTTGCTGCTCTGCTGGCCGCGCTGCAGTTCGGCGGCGGCGCCGAGCCCGAGCTCATCGCGGATCCCGGCGCGGTCGTGCGCTACGGCCTGCCCGTTGGCAAGCTGCTCGTCAACCTCGGAGCGGCCGGAACCCTCGGCGCCCTCGCACTCGCCGCCTTCGCGATCGAGAAGCAGTCGCGCGAGTTCGGGATGGCCATGGATGTGGCTGCCGCATCCGCTGCGGTCTGGGCCGTAGCCTCCGCGGCCACCGGCTTCTTCAGCTTCCTCAGCGTCTATCAGCAGCCGGTCTCGCTCGACGAGACCTTCGGCAACCTCATCGGCACCTACCTGCAGCAGACGGAGCTCGGCCAGGCCTGGCTGACGACAACGCTCGCGGCGGCCGCGCTGACGGTGCTCGCCTTCGCGGTGCGCAACCAGTCGGTCGTGCTCGCGATGGCCTTCGGGGCAGGCCTCGCGCTGATCCCCATGTCGCTGCAGGGGCATTCCGGTGACCTCGCCAGCCATGACTCGGCGATCAGCGCCATTTGGGTGCACGTGGTCGGTGCGGCGCTCTGGCTCGGCGGCGTGCTGACCCTGGCCGTCGTCGCGAGAGCCGTCGACACGAAGAAGCTCAGCGATCTGGTGGCGCGGTACTCGTCGATCGCGCTGGTCAGCTTCGTCGCGGTCGCCTTCAGCGGCTATGTGAGTGCAGAGATCCGCGTCGGAACGCTCGACAACCTGCTGACGCCCTACGGGATCCTCGTGCTCGTCAAGGTGGCCGCCCTGGGGGCGCTCGGCCTGTTCGGCATCGCCTACCGCCGGTTCTTCATCGCCCGGCTGTCGAGAGACGGCGAGCGTCGCCGCTGGTTCTGGTGGCTGGTTGTGGCCGAGGTCGCGTTCATGGGCGTGGCCTCGGGGGTGGCGGCCGCGCTCGCGCGCACGGCGACTCCGCAGCCGCTGGTGGCGGCATCCGATGTGTCCGACCCGACGCCCGCGCAGCTGCTCACCGGCGCCCCGCTGCCGCCGCCGGTCACCGTCGAGCGCCTGTTCACGCTGTGGAACTTCGACACCCTGTGGATTCTGCTCTGCGCCTTCGCCGCCTTCTTCTACGTCGCCGCTGTCGTGCGCCTGCACCGTCGCGGCGACTCGTGGCCGTGGTACCGCACGGTGCTGTGGCTGCTCGGCATCGCGCTGCTGTTCTACATCACCAACGGCGGCGTGAACGTCTACCAGAAGTACCTCTTCAGCCAGCACATGCTCGCGCACATGGCGCTCGGAATGATGGTTCCGGTGCTGCTCGTGCCCGCCGCGCCGATCACGCTCGCGCTGCGCGCCATTCACAAGAGAACGGATGCGAGCCGCGGCGGCCGCGAATGGCTGCTGCTCATCGTGCACTCGCGCTACTTCGGCGTGCTCTCGAACCCGATCGTCGCCGCGGTGATCTTCGTCGGCTCGCTGTGGGTCTTCTACTACAGCGGCGTCTTCGGCTGGGCGACCGTCGACCACGTGGGCCACGAGTGGATGATCATCCACTTTCTCGGGGCCGGCTACCTCTTCGTCTCCGCCCTCATCGGCGTCGATCCGGCGCCGTACCGCGCGCCCTACCCGATGCGGCTCATCGTGCTGCTGGCGACGATGGCCTTCCACGCCTTCTTCGGGCTGGCGCTGCTCAGCGGCACCGGCCTGCTGCTGGCGGACTGGTACGGATCGATGGGCTGGGGCACGAGTGCGCTGGCCGACCAGCAGACCGGCGGCGGCATCGCGTGGAGCGTCGGCGAGATTCCCACGGTGATTCTCGCCATCGCCGTCGCGATCATGTGGTCACGGTCTGACGAGCGAGAGAGCAAGCGGCGCGACCGGCAGGCGGACCGCGACGGCGACGCCGAGCTCGAGGCCTACAACGAGATGCTGCTCAAGCGCTCGTCACGGTAAGGCTGTCGTCGGCCCCGATCGTCAGCGTGTAGACCGCGGTGAACGGCACGTCTTTGTCGAGGGTGCTCAGCGTGCCGTCGAAGAGTGACTTCACCTCGACGGTGATGTGGGCGACAGCGCCGTCTTCGCTCTGCCAGGCCAGCCCTGCCGGGTTGAGCGCCACGGCCGGGTACTCGACGATCAACCAGACCGGCTCGGAGTCGACGCGGTTGGCGACATCGGTGCCGAAGGGGCAGCCGGTCGGCTTGAGCACCGTCTGTGTGGCGCAGTCGTCGAGAAAGAGCTTGATGGCGTCCGCGGCGGCCGGCGCGAAGGCGTCGGTGGGGGCGACGTCGATGGCGGCATCCACGGTGGAGCCCACCTCGGTGAGGGCGACGCTGACCGGGAGGGCCTCGAGGTAGGTGGTGGCGTGGGTGAGCGTGACCGCGCTGGGAACCAGCAGCTGCTGGGGGCCGGCCACCGCATCCGTGCCGTTGATGGCGAAGCGCGAGTCGTGGTCGACGCTCACGGCGAGGGTCGCGACCGGGCTGACGGCGAAGCGCCAGGTGGCGAAAAGGCCGAGGCGGGTGCCGGTGCGCTCGACGGAGAACTGGGTGATCTGCTCGCTGCCGTCGACGGTGTAGGCGAAGCGCACGGTGTGCGTTCCCTCGACCTCCACGTCACTCACCAGCCGGATGCCGTCGAAGCCGCCGACGGTCGCATCGGTGACCACAGGCCCCGCGCCCTCCACCCCGTCGAAGCCCAGCGCGTCGTCGGCGTCGTGGCGCTGCAGCGCCTCGAGGTAGGACCGCACGAAGCCGTGCGCACTGTAGAGGTCATTGCTGAGCGCGAGCACCGCGGCACCGAAGCCGGCGGCCAGCAGGGCGAAGACGAGCGTCCAGTGGAGCAGGGCGCGGCGCATGGGTTCATCCTAGGCAGGCTGTGCACGCCTTCCACGGGCACCCTCCGCGCGCGGGTAGATTGGTGGTCTCGTGACTGTCGAACTCTCCCCGGAACAGGCCGCAGTCTTCGCGGCTATCGAGACGACCCAAGACCACATCTTCGTCACCGGCCGCGCTGGCACCGGCAAGTCCACGCTGCTCAACCACCTGTCGTCAGAGACCTCGAAGCAGGTGGTCATCTGCGCGCCCACCGGTGTCGCGGCGCTCAACGTCGGCGGCCAGACGATCCAC
Organism: Microbacteriaceae bacterium; assembly: GCA_044239765.1. GTDB lineage: Bacteria > Actinomycetota > Actinomycetes > Actinomycetales > Microbacteriaceae > Conyzicola. Next base: position 1,134 of record JBIIAR010000095.1, on the reverse strand, counting down.
TCGCTCTTTCGCCTGCCGATCGGGGTCATCGCCGACCACGAGATCGAGCAGGGGGGCGACGTGCGCAAAGTGCTCAACACCATCGACACCCTCGTCATCGACGAGGTCTCGATGGTCAACGCCGACCTGCTGGATGCCGTTGACCGTTCCCTGCGCATGGCCCGCACCCGCAGGCACGAGCCCTTCGGCGGCGTGCAGCTGGTGCTCTTCGGCGACCCGTACCAGCTCGCCCCGGTGCCGGGCGATGCCGACGAGCGCGCCTACTTCGCCGACCACTACGAGTCGATGTGGTTCTTCGACGCGAAGGTGTGGAACGAGACTGACCTCACCATCTACGAGCTCGCCACCGTGCACCGCCAGCACGAGGCGGAGTTTCGCTACATGCTCAACGCCGTGCGGCACGGACAGGTCACCAAGGAGATCGCGGACCGCCTCAACGCGACCGGCGCGCGCACCCCGCCCTCGAGCGAGATCATCACCCTCGCCACGACCAACGCGACCGTCAACCGCATCAACGCGATCAACCTGGCGAAGCTGCCCGGCAAGCCCAAGACGGCCCGCGCCGATATCACCGGTGACTTCGGCGGCCGCGCCTTTCCGGCTGACGACGAGCTTGACCTCAAGGTGGGCGCCCAGGTGATGTTTCTGCGCAACGACGCCGACCAGCGCTGGGTCAACGGCTCCGTCGGCATCGTCACCAAGATCGCGCAGACCGTCTTCGTCGAGGTGGATGGCGACGAGCACGAGGTGCACCCCTCCACCTGGGAGAAGTACAAGTACTCCTACTCCGCGGCCACCAAAGAGCTGAAGAAAGACATCGTGGCCGAGTTCACGCAGTTTCCGCTGCGGCTGGCGTGGGGAGTCACCATCCACAAGTCGCAGGGCAAGACCTACGAGCGCGCGATCGTCGACCTCGGCCAGCGCTCCTTCGCCCCCGGCCAGACCTACGTTGCCCTCAGCCGCATCTCGTCGCTCGACGGGCTCTACCTGTCGCGCGATCTGCGGCCGAGCGACATCCTGGTCGACGAGAACGTCACGCGATTCATGGCGCGGGTGACGAAGATTCCGGCGATCGAGGCGTAGGGCTCGCCAACCGGCCGTTTTGGAAACAAACCCCCCGTGGAAAGAACCCGG
>JBIIAR010000094.1:0-8027 GCA_044239765.1 Microbacteriaceae bacterium | reverse complement strand
GCTGCAGGCCGCGCTGCCCGATACGGTGCGCCACGTCGTGCACAATGTCACGGGCCCAGACGGGCGGGCGGTCGACGCCGCCTGGCTGGCGCTGCCCGACGGCACCGCCGCGGTCGAGCTCGCCCTCTCGAGCGGCCTGCCCCTCATGCACGCGCTCGATGCCATGGGGGCGACAACGCGCGGCCTCGGCGAGGTGATCGCAGCCGCTCTCGACGCGGGCACGACCCGCCTTCTCATCGGCCTTGGCGGATCCGCGAGCACGGACGGCGGCCGGGGTGCCCTGGAGGCCCTCGGCTGGCCCACCGCGCCCCGCCCCGCCCCGCAGGGCGGGGTGATCCTGCTCAGCGACGTCACCGCTCCCCTGCTCGGCACCGAGGGGGCAGCTGCTGTCTTCGGCCCGCAGAAGGGCGCGACAGCAGAGCAGGTCGTGCAGCTCGAGCAGCGCCTGGCCGACTTCGCCGCGCAGCTGGGCGGCGATCCGATGGCACCGGGTGCAGGTGCTGCCGGGGGAACCGGCTTCGGGTTCATGGCCGCCTGGGGCGCTACCGCGACGAGCGGCGCCGACTACATCGCCGAGCTCACCGGAATGCACTCCCTCAGTCCGGATGTGCTCATCACCGGCGAGGGACGCTTCGACTCCCAGTCGCTCGGCGGCAAGGTCGTCGGGCAGCAGCTCGCCCGCGCCCGCGCCCGCACGGTCGTCATCGCCGGCGCCCTGCTCGCCACCCCACCCGACCTCGGCTACTCGCTCACCGAGCTGGCCGGCAGCGCAGACGCAGCAGTGGGCGATACAGCGCACTGGGTGACGGAGGCCGCGGCAGCAGCAGCGCGCGCCCTCGACCCAACGTTTTCGGCGCACCATCCGTCTCAGTAGATAGAGAGAAGGAGACCGCGTGTCAGCAGTCGAAGCGCAGCCGCCCCCGAGCGGCTGGGAGCAGGTCGTCGAACGGCTCGTCGCAGAGCGCGGTGAGGCGCTGACGCGCTACGCCTTCTACGTCAGCGGCAGTCACGAGGATGCCGCCGACCTCGTGCAGGATGCCCTCATCAAGACCTTCGGCCGCCTGCGCAACGGCTTCAGCGTGCAGAGCGCCGAGGCCTACGTGCGGCGGGCGATTCTCAACACCTGGGTCGACCGCGGCCGGCGCACCTCGCGGTGGCGATCCATCGCGCACCTCACGGCCGTTGACGAGCAGACGGATGCGCCCACCGCCGGCACCGAGAGCCGTCTCGACCTGCACGAGGAGCTGCGCAAGCTCACCCCCCGAGAGCGCGCCTGCCTCGTGCTGCGCTACTACGAGGACCTCAAGGTGGACGACATCGCCGCCACCCTCGAGCTCAGCTCCGGCGCCGTCAAGCGCTACCTCAGCGATGGCCTCAGCAAGATGGCCGTCTCTCTCAGCGACACCCACACCGACCCCACCAGAGGAGCCCCCCGTGGCATCTGAGCCCAGCATCCGTCATCTCTTCAGCGCTCCCCAGCCCACAGACTCGATCGACGTCTCGGCGGTCGTGCGGGGCGCTCGCGCCCGCCGCCTGCCGAAGGTGCTCGGCATCACCGGCGTGAGCGTGCTGGCGGTTGGCGGCATCGTTCTCGGCAGCCTGCAGCTCGGCGGTGGGCTCTCGCCCGCGGCAGAGACCGCCGGCGGGGCACCCAGCACCGAGATCTTCTCGCTGCCGAGCGACGCCGCGGCCGACGAGATCAAGCGGGCACCGGCCGAGAAGCTCAACCTCTGCACGGGGACGGTCGCCGAGGTCGCGCCGAGTGCATCCGGTCTCGTGCTGTCTGTCGCCTTCGCGGATGCCGCGGCCGGCAGCGAGACCGTCACCGGCACCGTCACGATGACCAATACCGGTACCGCCATGGTGACCGGCTACACCGCGGCATCGCCCGCGATCACCCTCTCGCAGGACTCGGTGGTGCTGTGGCACAGCAACGGCCCGATGATCGAGCTCGCACGCGATGTCACGCTCGCCCCCGGCGAGTCGATGGAGTACGCCGCCGCCTTCATGCCCGTGGTCTGCGGGGTCGAGGACGACACGGCCGAGAGCTTTCGCACCGACCTGCCGTCAGCACCCGCGGGCCGGTACCAGGTGTCGGCGGCGATTGACCTACTTGGCGAGTTCGACGCCGACCTCGTGACCGGCCCCGCGCAGACCGTGACCCTGTTCTAGCCGAGCTTGCGGCTGTTGAAGAGGTAGAGCGCGCCGGCGATGGCGAGCAGCAGCGCGAGCAGCAGGCCGAGCCACCACAGCTGCAGCGCGGCCACGAAGGCGATGCCGAGCGCCCACAGTGCGCCGATGACCGCGGGCAGGAACAGGAACCAGCGGGCGGCGCCCTTGGCGACACGCTTCTGGTAGATCGCGTAGGCCGAGAGAAGGCCACCGATGATGACCAGCAGCGCGGCGATCGTCACGACGACCGAGCCGAGCGCGCTCGCGAAGTTGACGGCGATGAGCAGGAATCCCACTCCGTAGACGACGAGAGCGACCCGGCCGAGCAGGTCCTTGCCGACCGCGCCGTTGGACCCGGTCTCGCCGAAGGCGACGAGGGCGAGGGCGACCGCGATGACCAGCAGGGCGATGACGGCCAGCCACGGGCCGAGGGCGAGGATTCCCGCCTGCACGAGCACGAAGTGCAGGGTCCAGAGCAGGCCGCCGACGATGAGACCGCCGCCGCCGAATAGACGCCAGTTGGCCGTGCGGGACGAGACATTCGCCATGGGGGTGATCCTTTGTTCTCAGTGGGTATCGAGCGCGCCAATTCTGGCAGTGCGCGGGCGGATTCGCCCAGTGTTAGGTCAGAGTTCTCTCGCTAGAATTCGAGCGACGTGTGGCCCTTGTCGAACGGGCCCCGCAAGAACCGAAAGGCAGTCGCATGGCTAAGCAATCAATCCTTGGACGTATCGCCCAGCTCGCCAAGGCCAACATCAACGCGCTGCTCGACCAGGCTGAAGACCCGCAGCTGATGCTCGACCAGATGGTGCGCGACTACACCAACAGCATCAGCGAGGCCGAGAGCGCCGTCGCCCAGACCATCGGCAACCTTCGCCTGCTCGAGCAGGATCACAAGGAAGACGTCGAGGCTGCAGCCGACTGGGGCCGAAAGGCTCTCGCCGCGAGCGCCAAGGGCGACCAGCTGCGCACCGAGGGCAACGCCGTCGACGCCGACAAGTTCGACAAGCTCGCCCGCATCGCGCTCGGCAAGCAGCTGAGCGCCGAGAACGAGGCCAAGGATGCCGAGCCCTCGATCGCCTCGCAGACCGTCGTCGTCGAGAAGCTCAAGAGCGGTCTCGATGCCATGCGCGGCAAGCTCGGAGAGCTGACCTCGAAGCGCGACGAGCTGATCGCCCGCGCCAAGACCGCCCAGGCGCAGGCGCAGGTGCAGGAGTCGCTCAAGAGCATCGACCTGCTCGACCCGACGAGCGAGATCAGCCGCTTCGAGGAGAAGATCCGCCGCGAGGAGGCCAAGGTGCTCGGCGCACAGGAGCTCGCCGCCTCCAGCCTCGACGCGCAGTTCGAGCAGCTCGAAGACCTCGACAAGGAGGCCGAGATCGACGCTCGCCTCGCCTCCCTCAAGCTCGGCGGCTCGCCCAAGGCAGTCACCGAGTAGTCATGTCTGCCGCCTTCGTCGTCGTTCCCCAGTGGCAGGGCTCCGGCTCCTCCCGCGCCATGCGGCTGGTGGACGGCGCGGAGGCGATACGCGGTGACCTTCCCGCCGCATCCACCTTCAGCGTCGATGTGCCCCTCGAGGCCGGTGACGAGATGGACACCGGCATCGCCAGAGCGGGATCGCTGCGCCTCGTGCACGAGCGCACTCTCGCGGCCCTTGCCGAGATCGACGGATGGGCGATCACCATCGGCGGTGACTGCGGCGTCTCCCTCGCCTCCGTCGGCCATGCCAACGAGCGCGCCGGGGGCGACCTTGCGGTGGTCTGGCTCGACGCGCACCCCGACCTCAACACACCGGCCAGCTCGCCTTCCGGGGCCTTCAGCGGGATGGTGCTGCGCGCACTGACGGGTGACGGGGTGGAGGGGCTGGTGCCCGCGCGGCCCGTTGCCGCCTCCCACATCGTGCTCGCAGGGGTGCGTGCCACCGACGAGGGTGAAGAGCACTACATGGCTGCCGCCGGTATGCGGCCCATCGGGGTCGAGCAGCTTGCCACACCCGACGCGGTGCTGGCGGCGATTGCGGCGACGGGAGCGTCATCCGTCTATCTGCACATCGATGTCGATGTGCTGGATCCCGCTGAGATCACCGGCCTGAGCAACCCGATGCCCTTCGGCGTCTCTGCGGCGGCGCTCGCCGAGGTGATCCGGTCGGTGAAGGCAACGTACCCCCTTGCCGGGGCGACCCTCGCCGGATTCACTCCCGCGTCGCCCGAGGCCGCTGTGGATGACCTCGGAACGCTGCTGCGGGTCATCGGGGCGCTGACCGCCTGACCGATGACCCGCAGCGTTGTGAAGCTGTGGTGCTGGTGACTAGCCGATGATCTCGGCGTAGATCGTGTACTCGCCGCTGTCCTCGTCGAAGGTGTCGATCGTGACATCGACGGTGTAGAACTCGCCGTCGTCACCGGTGAAGTAGCAGTAGTCGTAGTTGCCGACGTAGATCTCGGTCTCGTCCTCCAGGCACTCCATGTCGGTCGGCTCGTAGCCGAGGGGACCGCTGAGGGCCTCTACGGCGAGAGCTGCGAGGTCCTCACCCGAGACGAAGTAGCTGTCACCGTCGGTGTTCTCCTCGTCGTCGGTGTTCTCCTCGTCGTCCGTGTTCTCCTCGTCCTCGGACTCGTTCGGGTCATCCGCGAGCTCGACCTCGATCTCGTACTCGTCGCCGTCAACGTCGGTGATGGTCACCTCGGCGTCGTACTCGAGGTCTTCGTCCTTCTCGGTGGCAAGGCAGTCGATCGACTCGTCCTCTTCGAGGTCAACCTCAACCTCGTCGCCGTCGTCGTCGCAGTCGACCTTCCACGAGGTGTCGTCGTTCTCGTCCTCCAGCGCCTCCTCGGCGAGGTCGGCGATGTCATCGGATGAGACGGTGGTCGGCGCGCCAGCGCTGAACGAGCAGCCAGCGAGCAGGAACACGGATGCGACAGCGAGTGCTGCAGCAGAACTGATGCGGGTCTTCATGGGGGCCTCCTGGTTAGGCAATGTTTTCTCACCATATCGGTGCCCCCGGTCGGGGGCCAGTGGAGTTCTGCCCTTGCGCAGACCTAGGCTCGACGCTATGAGTGACTTTCAGCGCATCACCGTCGAGCGAGACGGCCATGTGCTTCTCATCGGCTTCAATCGCCCAGAGAAGCGCAACGCCGCCGACTTTCAGCTGCTGCAGGAGCTCTCGGTCGCCTACGGGCAGCTCGAGAGCGACCCCGAGCTGCGTGTCGGCTTCGTCTTCGCCCACGGCGACCACTTCACCGGCGGCCTCGACCTGGCCGACGTCGGCCCGCGCATCGGCGCTGAGGGCCTCGACATCACGGCCACCGGCGGCATCAACCCGTGGCAGGTCTCTGGCCAGCAGCTGGGCAAGCCGGTGGTGATCGCGGTGCAGGGCACCTGCCTCACCCTGGGGATCGAGCTGATCCTCGCCTCGGACATCGCGGTCGCGGCGCAGTCGACGAGCTTCGGGCAGATCGAGGTCGCCCGCGGCATCCTTCCCTTCGGCGGCGCGACCATCCGCTTTCCGCGGGCCGTCGGCTGGGGCAACGCGATGCGCTGGATCCTCACCGGCGACAGCTTCGACGCCGCAGAGGCGCACCGCATCGGACTCGTGCAGGAGGTCGTGCCCGACGGTGAGCAGTACGCACGCGGTCTCGAGCTGGCGCAGCGCGTGGCCGCGCAGGCGCCGCTCGCCGTGCAGTCCGCGCTGGCCAACGCTCGAGCCGCGGTGCGGTCGGGCGACGCGACAGCCGAAGCCGCGCTGCAACCCGAGCTCGTGCGGCTTGCCGCCAGCGAGGACGCCCGCATCGGCATGGAGGCCTTCGTGACCCGCCAGCCCGCGACCTTTGTGGGGCGATGAGATGACGACCGAATACGACCTCATCATCATCGGCGCCGGCGCGGTCGCCGAGAACGTCGCGGACCGCGCGGTGCAGGGCGGCATCAGCGCCGTGCTCATCGAGAGCGAGCTCGTCGGCGGCGACTGCTCGTACTGGGCCTGCATGCCCTCCAAGGCGCTGCTGCGCAGCGGGATCGTGCTGCGGGCAGCCCAGAGCGTCGAGGGCGCCAAGCAGGCGGTGACGGGCTCCGTCGACGTTGCCGCCACCCTCGAGCGCCGCACGAGCTTCACCCACAACTGGGATGACCAGAGCCAGGTGGACTGGGTCGAGTCCGCCGGGATCGACCTGGTGCGCGGACACGGTCGCATCACCGGAGTCAAGACGGTCTCGGTCGAGAAGGACGGACAGCTCACCCACCTCACCGCCCGCCACGCGGTCGTCGTCGCCACGGGCTCCGATCCCGTGCTGCCCGACATCCCGGGGCTCGCTGACGCGAACCCGTGGACCCCACGCCAGGCCACCAGCGCCACCGTGATTCCCGCGAGCCTCGCCATCATCGGCGGCGGCGTTGTCGCCGTGGAGATGGCCACCGCCTACGCGAGCTTCGGCTGCGCGGTCACCGTTATCGCGCGCAGCGGCCTGCTCGCCAAAGAGGAGGACTTCGCCGGTGTCGCTGTCGAGAAGGCCCTCACGAAGCTCGGCGTGACCGTCGTGAAGGAGTCGCCAACGCAGGTCAGCCGCGACTCCCTCGTGCGCATCACCGCCGGCGACCGGGTCATCGAGGCCGCCGAGCTGCTCGTCGCCACCGGCCGCCAGCCCCGCACGACCGACATCGGCCTCGACACCGTCGGGCTCGAGCCGGGCGACTGGATGCACGTCGACGACACGATGCTCGTGCACGGCACCGACTGGCTCTACTCGACGGGCGACGCCAACCATCGCGCGCTGCTCACCCACCAGGGCAAGTACCAGGCGCGCATCGCCGGGGACGTGATCGCGGCCCGGGCCCTCGGGCAGACCGTGCACGACGAGCCGTGGGGCTCCCACGTCGCGACCGCAGACCACGGCGCAGTGCCGCAGGTGACCTTCAGCGACCCAGAGGTCGCGTCTGTCGGCCTCACCTCGGTGGCTGCTCGGGAAGCCGGGTACGACATCCGTGTCGTTGACTACAACCTCGGCTGGGTGGCGGGGGCCTCGCTGCAGTCCGATGACTACGAGGGCACCGCCCGCATGGTCGTCGACGAGAAGCGCAAGGTCATTCTCGGCGTCACCTTCGTCGGGCAGGACGTCAGCGAGCTCATTCACGCGGCAACCATCGCCATTGTCGGCGAGGTGCCCCTCGACCGGCTGTGGCACGCGGTGCCCGCGTACCCGACGATGAACGAGATCTGGCTGCGGCTCTTGGAGACCTACCGGCAACCGTAGGCTGATGGGGTGCAGATTCGTCCTGAGAGCCCCTCCGCTGTGGAGCGCTTCTTCCAGGGCTGGGCTGACCTGACGGTACGCATTCCGCTTGCGCGTCGCATCTTGCTGAGCCGCGTCGTCGCGGTTCCCGGCGACTGGTTCGCGACCGGCGCCGGACTCATCTGGGGTGGGGTCATGAGCCGCTTCAGCCTGCGGCTCGAGGGCGGCGTCATCGTAGCCCCGCACATGCCGCGCTGGACCTTCGGCCGCGGTGGCACGACCGTCGGTGCCGTCTACTTCACGCACGACAACGTGCGCCCGAACGTTCTGGAGCACGAGGCCGTGCACCGCGCGCAGTGGCGCCGCTACGGCCTGTGCTTCATCCCCCTGTACATCGCCGCGGGAGTCGTGGCGACCACCAACCGCTTCGAGGTCGAGGCAGGACTGAAAAAGGGCGGATACCAGTGAGCACCATCGTCATCACCGGCGCGAGCAGCGGCATCGGCGCGATCGCGGCGCGCCGCCTCGCCGAGCTGGGCCACACGATCGCCGTCGTCGGCCGCAACCCGGAGCGCACCCGCGCCGTCGCGGCCGAGGTGAAGGGCACCGCCTTCCTCGCCGACTACGACT